>JBGCES010000916.1:0-6972 GCA_045106545.1 Saprospiraceae bacterium | reverse complement strand
AATATCATTTAATGATAGCTTTTCATCTTTTTCTAAAAAGAAAGAAAACAACCAATCTTTATTCTCACTATAGCTAGCGACGACCATCCAATACGCATCTAATAATCCCAATCGTGCTGAGAGCGTACCGTATAAATTCTTCTGGTTGTAATTAAACTTGAAGTAGGTATGTTCTAATTCTAATTGAGTAAAAATTAAATCTAGGGTCAAACTAGGAACTGGAGCGATTGCTCCTTGTAATTCATACGTTTGATTATAAAAATCTGCTCCGATGTGTAATTGATCAATTTGTACGTCTTGGGAAAAGCCCGTTTCCGTAATGGAAGGGAAAAATACCTGCATGGTATGCAACAATGAAATAACTTCTCCTTCCCGTAAATTTGCTTCAATCGCAAAATGAGGTAAAATAGCTCCTACATCTAAATCGACAGCATGATCTCCTTCGCCAAAAGTCAATGTGCCGCCAAAGCCACCCGATTGATCGGGGCTATCAAAAGGGCTGATAATTTGCCATTGTACATATAAATCTTTTATAGAAATATAAGGTAGTGGAGGATACCACGTCTTATTGCTCATTACTTCTAAAAAAACAAAGCCAACATCTGTCCAATTAGAGGGATCAATACCAATATCAAGCCGAGTTAAGCCAAAATCATTCAATAGTCGAATGGAATCGGGGATGACAAAATTGGCTGGATTGCCGCCTACAAATTCTGCTAAGGCAGTCAAACCGTGATTGAGTGTTAGTGGTTCTTCCATATTGGAATAAAACGTCCAAATATCATTGCCTTGCTGAATATCTACACCGACTTCAATAGCAGGTAAATTATCAATATCAATGATGCCAGATAACACACTGCCAGAAATATTTGCGGAAGGTTCATCGGAATAATAGGTCGTCCGTAGAAGATAATTAACATTGTTTAATGCTAGTGGTCCAGTATGTATAGTTAAAGTAGGTAGTAGCACCTGAATATACAATTGACGATCTGCTACATCATTTTGCCAGTTTGGATCGTTTTCGGTCGTATTATTGGCATTATAAAGTACAGGACCTTGAAATGATAATGTCTCTTTTCCCGTCATGGAAACTAAAAGAGGCGCGTGTTCAGTAATTGGAATATCGGCGCTTAAATTTAATCCAAGAGCGGGGTAAATAGTTACTTCAGGCGCAATAGTAATAATCTGCCAGCTCGCATTTTGATAATCCAATTCATAAAATAAGGACTCAACGGGTTCAATAAATGCACCTACTGCTTGTTTAGAACCTGCTAATTCGGGTAAAATTACGTGAATGTCTAAGTCTTCTTGATGAGAGGCTATTAGTTTTAACTGAAGTTGATTATCTACTATGAAACCAACTATTCTAACCAACTGAATAGTGTTACATTCGATAAATAATTGCCCTTTCCCTGCTACGATGACTTGGGTTTCGGTATCGTTAAATTGAGGCGGATTAACCTCCGTTAACTCTAAGTAGGTTCTTTTGACGTAGCCTAGTAATTGCACGAATAATGGATCAATATCTTCATCTAGACTCAAGGTTGACTGGGAATTGTCATATGCAGCGGTTAGATTGTCGAAGAATTCTCGGAGGATAATGCTAGCGGGCATAATGTGTCTTTAGCGAATTAAAAAATTATCGGGAACGTACATTTATCTTCGTACCATTCTGCTTATCCATTGTATTCATTAGAGTTATGTAACCAAGTGACCCTACTGTCATCTTCGCTTTGCACTTGGTAAGTTCCATCTTCTTCGACCTCAAAAGTTAAGTTTCTTCCTTTCATCATTAAACCCGTTGTATATGCTTTTTCGCCCGTTTCGTATTTATTTTTGTCCCCAACTCGTAGTTTTTTTTTATTATTATACTCGTCTATAGATATAAATTCTAGTTGAGTGGTAAATACGAACTCTGGAAGAGAGATATTTTCGTAATTTCTTCTTTTCTCCGTCTTCCTTTTACCAAGATTGACGACTTCAGTGATGTTATCCATGTATAAAACACAGGGGTGTGTACTTCCATCTACAGACGTTTCGGTAGGAATTTGGCTGATTGCGATATTAGAGGGATGTCCATTTTTCATCCCTGCACTGACGATCAAAGCTTCTGGGGCGACCATTCTATTCGTAAATAGCACGTTACAGCTTTTTACACTGCCGTGGTGGGACATTTTAAATAGTTTGGATTGAAAATTGACAAACTGGATAGGTTCTGCAACAGGATCAAATCTTTGTTGTAGTTCTGTTAACACAGTTTTACGCCACAATTCCTCTTGTTGTTGATCTGTTGCGTCTCCTGTAAACATAGCTCGAAAATCATCGCCATATTGGATAAGTATAATTAAACTACAACCATTACAGTCGATTACTTGTCTGACGTTTTTATTGCTATTCCCAGATTTACTTGTATAATTGAAGTTATTATAATTGGCATTTAATACTGCGGGCTTTGGTCGTCCATCAAAGGGATAATTAACCGATAAAATCCACAATTTAAAGATTGAATTTCTAGTACCAATTATTCGATCACGAGCAGAGACATTAAAGTAATTCTGTACCATCGTTATATCAGGCAGATGATCTTTTGCTACACCATATGCACTTTTAGGACCACCATAGTAGATTTCATCTACATTGAAGTGTAACAACAACCGTTCATTCGTTAACATATTATAATGATCCCCATCAGGATGGGTCAAAAATAGATAGTCTATGGTATTTCTCAAAGCACCGTTTACATGAGGATAATCAGCAAAAATGTCATTTAAAGTTGGTCTGAGATTATTAGCATAAACATCATCAACACCACTGACTGATCCACAATCAATCATAATAATCAAACCATCCGCCTGCCCCACATTCGTCTCAATAATCGTACAGTCCCCTTGTCCCACCCAAACATAATGTATCTTCATTGCCATAATGCTAATATTTTTTATTGATCACATTCTGCCATACATCGAAGTTTATGGCTGAACTATTTTGTTAAAAAAAGCTATTAGATGCGCTGTTTTAAAACTGCCATAAACTTCGCTGCGCTGCGATGTATGGCAGTTTTTAGCTACTCGCCTGCATAACAAGCATACCAACCCAGCGCACTCCGCTTCCGATTGGGATTACCAAAAATGTACATATCGACTTGTCCTTGAGGGAAATCTAAACCCAACAAACTCAGTGAAATACTACGGAATTTGAGGATATAAGACATCTTTTCTTCTTCACCTTCCTCCGTTGGTGCGATTGGCATGGCGACCAATTCGATACGTTTGAATACCATTTTCAGGACGCCTTCGATGGGAATTTCGGTCGCCTCACCTTTTGAACCTGGTAGTTTTAGACCGATGTAAACATTGTAATCTTCATTGGAATTCGTCGGCGACCAACCCACAAAAACTTCTACTTTGAAACCCGCTTTACTGGTCAGTGCGCCCATAGTACCAAGGTCGAGTTGATAGGTAAAACCGAACCAGCCGTTGAGTAAATGCCCTTGAACCAGCGGCGAAGTGACCGACATATAACCTAAGTCACCCGGTGTAGCAGGCTGGTCTGCTTCGTCCATTTCTTCAAAGGTCGTATCGGCGGGAATTAGCACAGGAAGGACGTATTGGAAATCCTGAATTTGGAGTGGGAAATGACCATAAAAACTTTCGTTCCGTGCGTAACTGCCCTTGACATTAAATGCTAAATCACTATAATCAAAGGCAAAGGTTTTTTCAGTTGGGTTTGCCAATGGATATTCCATTGTAATGGCTAAACCTGAAAATCGCAAGCCTTTGATATTATCAGTATAAATGTCATCCGTCAATTCATGTCCAAAAGAAAACGCATCAAAATAAGGGAGGGTAACGAATTCCACTGTACCGCGCAGTAAAAATTTAAAATGTTGGATGTCCGTTTCACCTTCATCCGCATTGACGGTGATCATCTCTGCGTGTTGAATTACAACGCGATTCAATACGCCACTCGTCATGGAAAAGATGCTGTCATTGTTTTCCACAAAGACGTAAGCATCCCGTCCGTTGTGGCGTTGATATACGCCGTCCAGAATGAGGTTATTTCCGTGTTCTGCGTTGAGTAGCGTAGCCGTTTCGTCAAAGAATTCCGTGATTAATAATTCGATTTGACTGGAATAGCTCTCGACCCGTGATTGCCGTATGAGTAGATGTAAGGACTTGGTTTTATATGCAAAAGCATTTTCGCCATCGTAGAATTGATCTTTTAAATCGCTATAATAAATTAGACCAAAAAGTGGAGAAGGCAGGATAGATAGATTGCCATTTTCATCGTGCGCGACAGGCGACATATCAATGCCTAAATGATGGGCATAAAACTTAGTCGGATCGATGCCTGCTGCCAAAGCGTTTAACTCAGGTGGTAAAGTGTCTAACGGTACCGTCACATTTAAAAAGAGCACACCGCACCAATCGGGATCGGTCACTTTTTCTACAAAATTGACAAAATCGTGGGTATGAACCGCTCGTACCTGCGCCGCCGCGATGATGTCAATGATATTTTTTTGCGTATTATTAATATCGTCCTCTCTACCAATCGCCGCCGCCGACCATGCCCAAGTACTCGTATCACGCACCAGATCTTCAATGGACTGATGAGCATATTTTAAAATCATAATGGTGTCCTGTCGTCCCGCATTCCAATCATAAATGGAAGGGTCTAATTCCGCAGTATTGGCGGCATTATTATCGTTGATCCAGAAATAAGGTGATAGGTTAAATTCCCAACCGTCCGTGCGTTTATAAGCATACTCGACGAGGATATATTGGAAGGAATCCCAATCATCCGCTCCGATTTTTTGCGTAACGACATTTTTAAACTCCAACCAAGTCAAATAATGTTGACCGGCGATAGATGATAAATCATTAGCGATTCCAATTGGAATGCCATAGGCACCATTTTTAATTGTATTGACATAGTCCGCTGTGAGTTCATAATAGCCCGTTTCATTAACCCACAAAACGGTAT
Organism: Saprospiraceae bacterium; assembly: GCA_045106545.1. Taxonomy (GTDB): domain Bacteria; phylum Bacteroidota; class Bacteroidia; order Chitinophagales; family Saprospiraceae; genus JBGCES01. The sequence goes on along the minus strand of JBGCES010000916.1, from coordinate 1,989 downwards.
TAGAACAATATTTTAATAAATCAGCTTCGTACAGATTTCGTTCATCATCTTCCCAACCGTGATAACTGTAAACCGCATCCAAAAAAGTAGCTTGATCTGGGTATGGCTTACCCAGCATACTAGAATCTACGCCAGTATATGCCGTTAATTTGAATATGCTACTTTCGGGTACTCCTACTGCCAGCAACTGATCAATTGCCGTTAGCGTGAGTTTGAAATCAATAGAAGCATTCGCTAAAAACTCTGTCGGATTGGTAATGACGGCAAAGAGTTGATTGGATTGCAGTGCTTGTTTAAAATCGCCAGTGACGTCGCTAAAGCGTAAATAATGACCAGCGACAGTCGCATCGGTTGGACTGATTGAATGTCCCAGCGTGAGTTCTTTCCACTCCGTTTTAGTGGAATCTAAAGTTAGGAGCAAACCCTGTGGCGTTGCGGCGATGATGTCATCACCATTAGCGTTGGTCGTAGTGGGTGGCAGCAGTAGATCGTTTAAGATCGCACGACGGGTAGGACTCAACACTTGCAATGCCATTTGCTGGTAAATAGCAAGATAATTCGTATCAATAGCGGTGTAGGCTACCAGCGGGAAAGCATAATTTGCTGTCGTCTGATTAGGTAAATCACCAACGGGAATTTCTAAAAAATCTAAATAATCAACTAGATTACCACTTTCTTCTGCATCGTAAAGTGCTGCGCCCGTTGGTTGCGCAAAATAGCGCACGCGTCCCGTAGCATCCGTCCTAATATATCCCCAAGAAGTAGTTGCTAAATCCGTTAAACCTGCCGCATCATCAGGGTCATTAATTTCTAATAAAAGGCGAGCAGCATAGGCAGCTTGATTAGGAATGAAGAGCAAATAAGACGTACTTTCTGCTGCGCAACCAAAATATTCTAAACCTGATAAGCCACCCAAGATTTGATAATGTCCGTCCGTTACAGCATTATCAGCGACTTGGATAGCAAATGCTCCTGCTGGTACCAAAGTATAACGATCTGCCTCTGCATTGGGATCGGAATAACTAGGACGAGCCGCAAAGACTAATTTTGCCGATTCAGTGGGTTGGAGTTGAATGGGCTGCCCCAAATTTGTCCGAAAATAACTATCTAAAATCGGGCTATCGTTTGTGAATCCAAAGTAAGTCCGGTCACTATCCAGATGATGCAAAGGATTTAAATTTACCGACAGGTAAATACTCGTCGGTGTATCAACAATGGGATAGCGCAATGATTGTAAATGACCTTCATAATCGGGATGATCCGTGTAATAACGAATGCCTACGTCTAGCATCGCAAAATTCAAATGACCATAGGCTGGATCATTGCTTTGCAACTCAATCGTAAAAGAGAAACTACCCGAATTACCTCCACCAAACGCTAAGACAAAATTGGTGTTAAACGGATAAACATACTGCCCCGATTGGCTAGAGAATTGCAAATTGGGCGCATCTGCCCTGCGAAAATTAAATTGGTGGATCGTAGTGGACAAAACAACAATTTCGCATTGATTGCCGATGGTGAAGGCATAATTTTTAAAATCAAAACTATTTGTTCCAACTGTTTGATTATCAGATATTTGAATAGATTCTACTTGCCAGTTATTCCATTTTCTGTTGGGTGAATTGATCCAGTAAAAACGATTGTTTTCGGCTGGAGTATGGAGTTCATATTGATTTAAATTTTCAATAAAAGTCGTTTGATTACGAATTTCTTCGCTTAAAAAGAAGTACCGTCCAGGCGTAGTTGTCCAAGCGTTTTCCCAACGAATAGAATCGCTTTCAACGGGTTCATTCGGCAGAAATGCTGTAGTCATTTCCGTCGGCGTGTCCACCGTTTCGCTAAAGAAATATAACTTATCGTTAGCGTTAATTTGTTTAAATGCTGCCATAAGTTATAACCAGTTGATAGCGTCACCGTGAAGAAGAGGAAGGTCTAAGGTCTCTATGCCGTTAGGCTGTTGATTTATGGATAGATAAGTATCTTGAAAAA
>JBGCES010000915.1:0-4458 GCA_045106545.1 Saprospiraceae bacterium | reverse complement strand
AATCAGCAAATATAATATCATACGAACGATTAAAGCATCTACGGGCAAATCGTCTTCCATCAGATAGATTAAATTACCAAAGACGACACCCAGAATAGCCGCACTTCCGACGACCGCAGCAGTTTCAATGGCCAGTCGTTGTATAAAGTGCGTACGCCAACCCATGCGTTGATTCAAGACGTGAATTAATCGCCTAAACGGTAAGACAATCGTCACAAAGGCAATTGATAAAATCAATAAAAACATTGCAATTTCTCCGACTGCTTCGCCTAGTTCCAATTCGCCCTCCGCCAATTCTTCCAACATCAAAAGCGAGCCGACCAGAAAGCCAAAAAGGATAGTACTGAGAATAGATTTTTTTGTAAATTTTAGATCCATAGAAAAATTTTAATCAAAATAGATGATGCCCCGTATTTACATGTACAGACGTTTTATTAAACGTCTCTACGAGGCATCATCCATTCAATTATCCAATAAAATTACCGTCTGCGTCAAATTCCAATTCCGTGTCATCGTCCAGTTCTACTTCGTAAATATCGTCTTCAAATTCTACTTCTTCGATGGTCGCGCCAGCGTGATTATTCGCGACATATTCGTCGATTTCGGCAGGCCATTCAGTGACTTCGTTATCGTCTTCGTCCTCTTCCTCTTCCTCGATAATGACTTCTAAGAAATTTCCATCCGCATCAAATAATAACTCGGTGTCGTCATCCAGTTCTATTTCGTAAGTGCCATCAGCGTTGAGTTCTACTTCGTCAATGGCTGCGTCTGGATAATTATTTGCCACATAATCATCAATCGCCATTGGCCATTCCGTCACTTCTTCGCCATCATCTTCCTCATCTTCTAATTCGTCGTCGCCATCTTCGTCCTCCTCGTCTGCGGGGAGGATTTCGATAAAACCCCCGTCTGCATCAAAGCGCAATTCAGTATCATCACTTAAAGTTACTACAAAATTTCCATCTGCATCTAGTTCTACTTCGTCAATCGTTAAATCAGGATAATTACTTGCAAGGTAGTCATCAATTGCAGTCGGATAATCGAGCGTATCGCCCATCATTTTCATAGCGCGAAGGGCAGGATCGGTATTGCTTAATTCCTCCATTTCTTCCATTTCGTCGTAATCTGCTTCTTTGTCGCAAGAAGTGAACATAGTAAGTGATAATGCTAAAATGGTAAGAAAACCAAAATACTTTTTCATAATTCAATTAGATGTTTAAAAGGTGAAAATTGAGTTGAGAAAAGAGAAGCGGGAGCAGGGAAAAGAGATTCACTACTGACGTTTAGCTTCTCGGTGTTTAAAAAATACTTTGGTAGATTTTTTTACATAAATATTTGATAATGAATCATTTAAAAAATGGCTCACGCAGTCCGTCTCACCACGTGAGCCTTTTAAAAAAATTAATACTCTCTCTTTCTAAAGAAAACAGTTCGTTCCCTCGCCAGTACACTTATGGCTTTTAGAAAACAAATAACTTTTTATCTGCCCTGTCAGCGAAGCGGTCTGTCTTCTGACAGTTCACTTTGAACGATCTGGCTTCTTTTTTAAAAACTAAAACTAAATCCCAAACTAATAATGTCACTTTGTAATCCGGTACTGCGATAGTAGCGGCTATATTTTAGATCGATACTTTTTACGGTAAAGGTCGGTCGCTTACGGAAGGGCAGCTTTATTTTAGCAATTCCATTCGCAGGACTGTAACTTAATCCTAAACCAAATGAATGGCTTTGCAATGCCGATAAATCAAAATCGGAAGTATAAAAAGTCGAACTCGTCTGATGCTGTTGATACGGTTGAAAATAATCCGCCGCCGTCTGCGTATGAAAGCGATAGAATGGAAAAACCGAAAAAAAGCGATTGATTTTTATGGGTAATTCTACGCTTGCTGTATGTGCCTGCACGCCCCAATCATCCCAATAAAATCGATAGTACCAACGGGCGATTACTTTTTCCGAAAGGAAGGTATTGACGCGTAATCCAATCGGTATTTTTAAGCGGGTTGAGGGCAAATTTTCGATCCGTACCGCATCCGCGTCTTGAAAATAAACGCGATGAAAAGGAGTCGATAATAAACCATTCATGTAAGTGGCTTCGAGTTGAATTTGCGCTTGCACTTTTTTACTCAATACCTGCGAAATGCTCAAACTCGCATTATATGATTGTCGTTGCTTGGTCGGTACGCTGGCTGTGCCGCGCAATTCGGCAGGAAAATACAGTGCCCATTGGTCGATGAAGGCTTGCAAACTCATGTCCACTGCGGTATTTTCATCCGCACTTTGCCAACCGTAATTTAAACCGAAATTAACGGAAGTATAATCGTATTCCGTACTCGCGCCGAGTCGCGCTCCAAACGTTTGTGCATCCGTTAATTGATAATTGAAACCTAGATTTCCATGCATCCGCACATCCGATTTTGAATCAGAAGAACGGATGTTATCAATATTATCCGTCGAAGCAGAAGAGTAGTAATCGTAACCGCCATCGACGAGCATCGTCAGCTTTTCATTGACGGGAACGGAGACGATTAATTTCTGTGTAAAATCAGTCAATTGCTCCGTTCCAATGCCACCCGTGACGGGCGAATTATTGCCATCCTGCGCATAGTAACTACTCAGAAAATTCACATCAATCGCTTGCCAATCGGGGCGTTCATAAGTCATGATGCCTACTTTCGTCGTATCGCGTTTGCTAATTTTATCCCACATATTGGGGATAATTTTGCTGAATTGTGCTTTGAGATCCTGCGCTAAAAACAGGAAGAAAATCGCACAAGAGATGATTGTTAATTGCATCCGCACCCTCCTCCTACTTTACCTCCGTTTGCTCCGGAAGCACCTTCGCGGTACGTGTGAAAATTAGTTTCAAAAAAATCCAACTTGCGCGCTTCTAATGCCATTTCAGCATCATTGAGGTACATCTTTTGGTAGCCTTTTACGCTGGTGCAAGAGGATAAACAGCATAAGCCTAATACGCTCAATAAGAGCAACTTATGTTTAAGGTAGTGGAACATGACGAGTATTTTTTATAAAATGAACAGGTGTTTTTTCTTTCGTAGAGGCGTTATACTATAACGTCTAAATCGTACATAGAATCGAAATCAGAATTGAACTAAAAACCGCCTTGCCGACCCATGCAATAACCAGAAAGGTTGCTGCCTGACGATGAATGAAAAAAGATAAGCTGCAAAATTTTTCCATGCTGAAAGTGTATGTCGCGCCACTTTTACATTTTACATTTTGAGTTTTACATTTTACATTTTACATTTTTCTAATATCCGATTACTGCTGGTCGGCGACGGTTTTTATTCGTAAATCCGTAAGAATATGCTGTAAATTATTCGATGCGATAACGCCATCATTTTCATCAATCATAATGCACTCTACGCCGTTCAAGTGATTCACCAAATGTAATCCTAAATCCGCGCCGAGTACGCTAATGCCCGTTGCCAAAGCATCTGCAAATTCTGGCTGTGGGCAGACGACCGATACCTGTTTAATCGTTTCTACAGGTCGTCCCGTTCGCGGATCAATGATGTGTGAATAGCGTTTGCCTTGCCACTGCGTATAATTTTCGTAATTGCCCGAAGTAACAACCGAGCCGTTGGGAATAGAAAATTTTAATAACGATTGTTTGTGTGCTTGCGGATCGGGAATCTTGATTTCCCACTGCGCCGTACCTAATGCTTCGCCCCAACTAATCAAATCTCCCGATGCATTTATCAAACCGCTGGCAATCCCCAATTGCTGCATAACTTCTTTTGCTCGTTGTGCCGCGTAACCTTTACCGATGCCACCAAATCCGATTTTCATACCGCGTTTTTGTAAGAAAACGGTTTGTTGTTGCGGGTCTAATTCGATGTGATTATAATTGATCAAATCCCTTAATTCGAGCACTTTTTCTTCTTCCAATGGCGGTCGTTCTTGTTTATCAAATTTCCAATAATAGCGCGCCAACGTTCCACTAATATCAAATGCCCCACCCGTCAATTTCGATATTTTATTACTCCGTTCAATCAAACGATACAACTCTGTGCTCACTCGCACTGGACGGATACCCGCCTGCCGATTAATCGCACTCGTTTCTGAACTTTCCTGCCAACTAGAAATCAGCGTTTCGATACGATTAATCTCTTTTACGCCTGCTCGAATCGCATCCCAGGCACGTTGCGGATTGGTATCAATTGCCGTGAGGACGAAGCCACAGCCCATAAGTATGGTGGGAAAGTGATGCGCTTTCCGTGGAAGAATTTGCATAGTGGTTGATTTTTAACGGTGGATGATTGGCGGCAGAGCTGTTAAGTTCTTTAATGTAAAATAGCCTGCCACGAAGAATTTCGGGGTAAAAGGCTAATTATAAAATTTAAAAGTACACTGAATACGTGCAAAAATGGTTCGGAACGCGACGTGTGACTTTTATACCGCAATTCTGCGGTACAGGCTATTTTGCGGTTTTACCCC
>JBGCES010000914.1:0-4806 GCA_045106545.1 Saprospiraceae bacterium | reverse complement strand
TCAGTGGATTATGTTTATTTGAAAAAATATAATCCAAGTGCTTAGACTCAAATATAAACATAAAGGCGAATAGATCGCACGATCTCGCTTCGAAAATTCATCTGTTCCATCTTTGCTAAAGAAGCCACAGTAATCAAAATTCCCAATGGCGCGTAGTAAGAAAATAGCGGCAATTGCTAGGGTTGCAATATTCAGCCATAGTTGAGGAATCATCTTTGGAATGTCTTCCAAATGAGTCAGCGTGATGTATCCAAAAGCGAATAATCCTATGGCAACAACGAGCGTTGCCAATCTAGTGGCTATAAGTCTTTTCGGATCAAAGAACGTATCGGTAAAAGCCGTAGGAATAGCACCTCGCAACGCCCATTCTCCACCCGCTGCCCAGTAGAAATGTAGTAAACCTAGACTAAAAAAGATAACGTTATTGACGATAATTAGGATGGTAATCAACATTCTCTGTAAAGTATTGATAATTAGTGAATTAGAATAAGATTAAGGATCGGATCCCTTCGAGGGATCTGATCCTTTGTAAATATCTATCACGCTCGCATTCTCGCTATCAATGCCACGAGTAAAAACGCAATTCCCATTAATCCACCATATAATTGTACTACCGTAAAAAAGTGAATTCCACTATACACAACAGTAGTTAGTAAAAGTATCATGATGATGGTTAAACCGATTGGTGGAAAATCTTGGTTTTGCTTTAAAACAACTAGGTTTAGCCCACCAATAACGATAAAACTCACGCCCATCATAAAGCTATAGCCCTGCCAATTTCGCCAAATATCCAGTGTTTCTCCACCAAATTCAATGATTTTAATCGGTTGCAATAGCTCCGCTAATTCGCTTGGAATCAAGGTGTTGTAATGAACAAAAAGATGTAAGCCACCGATAGTGATAAACATGACCGCAATGGTCAAATGTAAGTAGTACGCTAATTTTTGCATTAGATGATGTTTTTAATTCTTTTACTGCAAAGATGCGGCTACTATAACTGTGAGTCATTCACCCAAGTTAACTTTTTGCGAAAGCGATAAAAAAAATACTGCTAATTATTACGAATTGGAGTGGGGCAACTGTTTGTTCTTATTTATTCCCTAATCCCTTAGCACCGCTGGCAACGGTTGGATTTTGTACTACTCGTTGGAAGGACAGATCTTGAAAATCAAAACTAAAATCAATAAAACGCGAAATACCTTTCATTTTGATTCCTTCCGCTTTTCCATTTTCGTCTAACGAAAACATCGCGAAAGCATCGGCATCCATATCTTGATACGCCCATTTTATCGCAAAGGTATTGCCTTTATAAAAGTGCATTTGACCATTCAGCTTGGGTGATTTATGTGATTTAAACCATAAATTTCCATCTTGTTCTAGTATTTCCACTTTCCCAAACCAGTCGTCTTCGTATGTGCCAACGTAATTGTTTTTATTGACTTTGCTGGCTTCACTTGCTGCTACTTCTGCCCAAATTTGGTCGGTAGCTGGATCGCCCATTTGTTGTCTTTGCTGTTGCATGCCTTTTGCCATTTCGAGCCAATTGATACCCGTTTCTAACTGTAAGTATTCATCCAAGAGAATAAAACCCATTAGTCCATTTAATAAATCTGCGCCAGCCGAGTTATTTAAGACTACGATGCCTAATTCAAGTTCTGGAATTAATGTGACTTCCGAAGACATGCCTGCGATCAAACCCGAATGTTCTACTTTGAGAAATCCGTTAAAATCTGATACAAACCAGCCCAATCCGTAACCCGAAAAATGAACTTTGAACGGCGATCTAGGATCTTGTTGTTGATTCATAGGCGTGTGCATGCGCCACATTTCCCATTGCTGTTGTTCTGAAAATAGCGTATTGTCTAGCTGCGCGCCATATTTTCCTTCATTTAGTTGTGCCAACATCCATTTGCACATATCATTAGCACTCGCCCAAATGCCACCCGCTGCGCCGTTCAATTGTGGTTTGCCTTGTGGATTTAATGTCGCTGGAGCATGGCTAATCGGATTTAATGAACTGCCATCAAAGGCATGTGCGACGGCGACTTCCTCTTTCCGTAATGCAGCCTGCAAACTAGCAGAGGCATTTTTCATTTGTAACGGTTGTAAAATTTCTGCTTCCACGAATGCTTCCCACGTTTTTCCACTCACTCGCGCGGTCAACTCACCCGCTACTAAATAGAGCAAATTGTCGTAATCAAATTTGGTTCGAAAAGCTGAAGTAGGTTCAAAATGTTGAAAGGCAGCAAGGATATCATCAATCGTAAAGTCGCCACCATCAGGAAAAATCATCAAATCACCAGCACCTAATCCCAAGCCGCTGCGATGAGTGAGTAAGTCTTGAATACTGAAATTATTGGTTACATAATCGTTGTACATTTTAAATTCAGGAATATAGTCAACAACTTTGTCTTCCCATTTAATCTTTCCACGTTCCACCAAAATCGCCAAGGCAGCGCTGGTGAAAGCTTTAGAATTTGAAGCAATGCCAAAGGGTGTATTGGCAGTGACCGCAGCTTCCGAATCAATGGATTTTACGCCATATCCTTTGACGTGTACAATCTTCCCATCTTTGACTATACCAATTGCAAAACCTGCGGTGTTTTCGAGAGTATTAAACGCTTCCGTAGCAATGCTGTCAATTTGCTGTGCCGATAATTGTGCGTTTACATTTGTAGATAAAAGTTGTAAAAATAATATATATAGTATGTTTATTGTCAAATGATTGAATCTGATTTTGTGTAGCTGTTTTAGTTTTTTCATGATAGATTGTTTTTGTAATAATGAAATATTTTGCTTCCGCCCATTTCCAATTGAATAAACAAAAGCAATAAGACGATCGGGATGGAGGTGTAAGTAACGCTGGCAAATTCAATAGACGCTACACTACTAGGCAGGCTATAAAGAATGCCCAGTATCGTGATTAAAACCGCCGAGATGATTAAGCCTTTAAAACCATTGGCTTGGTAACGCGCGATTTCCGCTTGACGAATTTCTTGTTGCTGAATAGATTTTAAAATAGCTGCTTCCAAATCTATTGGCGCGTTGATCTGATCGAGGCTGCCCAAGATTTCTTTTAAGTGATCTTTTTCTTCCATACTAGTAAGGTTTTTTGATTTTTTGATTTTTTAGAATTTGATAAAAACTGGCTCTTCCACGATGTAGTAGCACTTTGACGTTGGCTTTGGTCAAACTGGCGATGTCCGTAATTTCGGTAATGCTTTGCTCGTCGATGTAGAACAGTTGTAAAACCAAGGCTTCTTTGGCGGGTATCTTTGCAAATACCTGCTGAATGAGTTGCTGCAAATCCTGCTTTTGCAGTTGACCAACCGCATAATTGAATGCTGCTTTTTCATCGTCCGTGATGAAGCTTTTTTCCATGACTTCTTCCTTTCGATTTTTGCGTTTTATCAATTGCAACGCGGTGTTGACTACGATTTTGTACAACCAAGTGGAGAATTTTGCCTCTTTTTTAAATTTAGCTAAAGAAGTATAAGCCTTAATAAAACTCTCCTGAACCACGTCTTTCGCGTCGTCTTCGTATTTGACGATAGACATCGCGACTCCAAAAGCATTGTTTTGATATGTTTTTATCAAATAACTAAAAGCATTCGTATTTCCATTTAAAACCTCATTGATATAATGATTATCCATAAGAGGTTTATTTCTTTTTTTGAAGTTGGTTAGCCAAAAAGAAAGAAGCGATTAGACTAGCTCCACCAAACAAGAGCATAAAAGAAGGGTAGAAAATAGAGTCGTGCAGTTGAAATATCTTTTCAATGAAATAGGCTAACATCAAACCAGCAGCAATACCGATCATGAGCATTCCTAATTTAAGCTCAAGAAAACGCCCATTTTGAGATGGCGCATTCGTGTCAATTCCTTTTTCAATTTTAGCCATTCGCTCTAAGTGGGAGGCTTTGATAAAGGTGTAAATCGTAAATCCCGCAGCGACGACTAACGCGAATAGGATAATTCCAGGACCAAGGATAAAATGTTCCATACTAATGTTATTTTGGTTCTTTTATAAATCACCCCGAACGCGATTCAGAGAAATTTGTGAAAGAACGATTATTGTTAAAAGTTACACCCATTCGATTAGTGTCAAGCGGAGAAGGTTACAATTTTTGTAAAAAAAGTACAAAGGCGAGTAAATTTGATGTAAACTATTTTTAATTCAGCAATTCTCATTTTGAAACGCGGAGTTGCGGAGGCGCGGAGTGTTTTTTGCTTTAGTTGATATGATTCCATAGTTCACGGAGCATTTTTTCTGACGAAAAAAGTTAAGCGGAGAACGCAAAGTATCAGATGTATCTAAAATGAGACTTATTGTTTTTAATTAAATTATTAATGTAAATATTTGATAATCAGATATTTATGAAATTAATTCTCAATTCTCAATTCTCAATTACCCCTTTCTTGCTCTAATTCGACTTAAACTTTGCGGACGAATACCCAAATACTGCGCGATATAATACTGCGGAATACGATTGAATAAATCAGGTTTTTTTGCTAATAATTTATAGTATCGTTCTTCTGGTGAATCCACTAAAAAAGAATGAGTACGGTCATGGATTTCGATGAATATTTGAAACGCCTCTTCGTTAAATGGAATAAATTGTCGGATGGTAGAAATGATTGATTCAGTGTTCATAAAAACGGATTGACTATTCCGCTGCTTGCTTCAAATCAGCAGCAAACTGCTCAAAGGATTCATCAAAAGAAGGAATCTTACTCGCGAATAATGGAAACATCAAACCGCCAATTTTTTCAGTCATCGTAAATTGAACACCCTGTCCGTTAGGC
>JBGCES010000913.1:0-2023 GCA_045106545.1 Saprospiraceae bacterium | reverse complement strand
TATGATTTTTATGATTCAAGCGGGTCTCCGCAATACTGCGGAGCGAGCTGTGAGCGACATAAGACCTACTTGAATCATAACTTGTTCCGTAGCATTACGGAAAAAATCTGCGTTTATCTGCGTCAAAAACTGTGTCTTTTGTAAAACTTTGTACAAGCCTAATTTTGAATGACCGATAAAACGCGTTCCAAGATCGGCTCCATCACTAAATAACCCGCCTCATTCGGATGCACGCCATCGCTACCTAATTCATCTTTTAATCCATTGACGTCGTTCACCATCGCACTAAAATAATCGACATAAAGCACGCCCGCTTGCTCATCTGCATAGCCTTTCAGTAAAGTATTTAATTCCACTACTTTCCCAGCAGGCTCTAATCCTGGTCGCCACGGAAAGTCAAAGGCAGGTACGACCGAACATAGTAAGACCTCAATATTATTTGCGCGCGCGATCTCGGTCATAGAAACCAGGTTATCAAAAATCATTTTGATCGTTGAAGGCCCCGTATTGCCCGCAATGTCGTTGATACCAGCCAGAATCACTACGGCTTTAGGTTGTAAATCTACTACGTCAGGGCGGAAACGAATCAACATCTGTGGCGTAGTTTGTCCACCAATTCCACGATTGACAAACGGCTTGTCTTTGAAAAATTCGGGACGAATATTTAACCAACCTTCCGTAATGGAATTACCCATAAACACAATGCGATTTTCATCCACTCCCGCAGCTAAGAGCTTATCATTATCAGCTTGAAAACGGGCTAAATTTGCCCAGTCTTGGGCGTAAGAAAAGTTAAGCATAAAGCAAGTCAAAAAGATTGGAAGTAAGTTTTTTAAGTTCATTGTATTGTTGATTTTGGTAAACAGCTGAAAATGAGTAATTTACAGACCCGCTACAAGTAGTCGAATAGTAATTAGTTTCATACTCTAAGAAATGATTGACAATAGTTGAATCACTAAAGTAGATTCAAAATTGATAAGATTCCAAATCGAAAGTGAATGTCGCTCCACTTTTTCATTTTTCATTTTACATTTTGCGGTTTTACATTTCTCTCACTTACACCACCGCAATCTCACTCACCCCATTCCCGCGTTTTTTTACCTGAATCTGCGTTCCAATCCGCTCTTTCAACGCCTTTACGTGCGAGATCACACCAATCGTTTTACCCGCCGCCTGCAAGTTTTCCAAAGTCGTAATGGCTACGTCTAAAGTCGCTTCGTCCAATGTACCAAAACCTTCGTCAATAAAGAGCGAACGAATCGTCGTGTCACGTCCCGCCAAGTCCGATAGCCCTAATGCCAGCGACAAACTCACCAAAAAACTCTCTCCACCCGACAGCGTGTTCATACTCCGTTCATTGTTGGCTTGATAGGTATCGACAATGTTCAATTCCAAATCGCTGACGGGGCTTTTTTTAATAAAATAACGTCCGTTAAGATTGGTTAAATGTTGATTGGCGAGTTGCGTCAAAGTTCGCAGCGTCAAACCCTGCGCGAAAGAGCGAAAGACTTTCCCACTCGCCGATCCAATAATAGAATTTAACGTTGCCCACCGTTGGTATTCTTTACGTTGCGTTTCAATGCGTTTGGTCAGTTCCGTCGCTGATGATTTGCGGCGGTCATTTTCGGCAATTTTTTCATTCAAACTACCCACCGTTTGCATCAATTCATCGGCAGCGAGTTGTTGTTCTTGTGCTTGCAATTGTAAGGTAGAAATAGGCTGATCGGTCAATGCGCTCGCTTGTTCTTTTGCCAATTCTGCTACACAATTTTCGTATAAACTTTGCGTCTCGTTCGCTGTGCGTTCCAATTCTGCGCGTTGCAATTCGATGCGCTCCGCTTCGGTGGAAATTAGTCGCGCAGCGAGTACGGAGGCTAGATCCGCAAAGCCTAATTTTGTAGATTTTTTGGTGAGTTGCTCCGTCAATTTTGCAACTTGCCCCGCTCCTTTCGTCAACTGTTTTTGCCGATCCGCAAGCGATTCGCGCGTCGTTTTTAATTGTAAAAGAGCCGCGTCTAATTTA
>JBGCES010000912.1:0-10718 GCA_045106545.1 Saprospiraceae bacterium | reverse complement strand
GATCGGATACATCACTAATGAACCTTGCACCGAAGCCATCGAACGCAAGCCAGAATCGCCGCGTTCTAATTCTTGCATAATGATCCCGTAAGCGACTTCATCCATTCCGCCACCGCCATATTTAGCAGGAATACTTGGGCCGTAAGCACCGATTTCGCCCAATTGCTTAAACAAATGCAGCGGGTAACGCGAGTTTTCAAAAGCATCTTCGATAATCGGACTCACTTCTTTTTTTACCCACGCCCGTACAGCGTCACGTGCAATTAAGTGATCTTCACTCAATAAATCATCAATATTATAATAATCATGTCCCTGAAACTGGTCAGTTTTGACCCGTCTTTTAGGCGCTACTGCGGTATCCATCATGGTGATTTTTTTTATTGGATGTTGGATTGGTGATATTGGATTTTGGAGAAATCCTTATCGCTATTCGCATCCAACGTCTTTATAATTGGTTAGGAAATAATCTATGGCTCTTCTTTTTATTCTCTTTTAAATTAGGCATTTGTGAGTAATACCAAATCGCCTTTTTGTAATTTGTCTTTATCCTCTGAATGCTTTAATTTGAAAACAAATAAATCTAGTCTTTGCTTACCTGAGCTATCAATCGCTCGTGGAATATCCATCCAGTTTTCTATCTCTATTCCACCCAGCTTAGAATTATCCGTCAAGCTAAAATCAGCATCCGTATTTAGTAACTTTGTAGCAACTATATGTCCAATATTTGTGATATAGAAAACCGTTTCAACCTCAAATTTTGCTATCATTCCATTCGTACAAGATAATACTACAAAGATACCTAATAAACGCTTTTATCGCTAGTTCAATTTATCTGTTATGGGTAAAAACTTCGCCCCTCCCGCGCCATTTTCCGCAACAGCGGACTACAACGATAGCGATCTTCGTGATAATGATCGTACAAGTCATCCAGCATCCCAACACAACGGCTAATCCCATATTCGTCTGCCCATTGCAGTAATCCTTTCGGATAATTTACGCCTTTGGTCATCGCTAAATCAATTGCTTCTCGCGAAGCTACCTGATAATGCAATGCATCCGCCGCTTCGTTAATCAACATTACGACAATACGTTCTAAAATCTGCTCGCCTTTTTTCTTATTTTTATCTGGTTCGGGATTCGTTGCGTTTTCGCCGTATTGATAAAATCCACGTCCGCTTTTTCTACCTAAATAACCCGCTTCGGATAAGCGTTTTTGCGTAAAAGATGGTTTGTAACGTGGATCGTAATAAAAAGCTTTGAAAACGGTTTCGGTCACGATGTAATTGACATCGTTCCCTATATAATCCATCAACGTAAATGGTCCCATGCGGAAGCCACCAAGTTCCGTCATTACCCAATCAATGGTTGGTACATCCGCGATGCCTTCTTCTAAAATCCGTAAGGCTTCGCCGTAGAATGGACGCGCTACGCGATTAACAATAAAACCTGGAGTATCTTTCGCTTGGACACACAATTTACCCCAACTTTCGACGAGTTCAAATGACTTTTTTAAAGTCTTTTCATCAGTCTGTACAGCTGGAATAATTTCCACCAATTTCATCAGTGGAGCAGGATTGAAGAAATGAATACCAATCACGCGTTCGGGGCATTCACAAGCGGCTGCGATAGAAGCAATGGAAAGTGAAGAAGTGTTACTCGCCAAAATACAATCACTCGTCGTGATGTCTTCTAGTTGTTCAAAAACGGACTTTTTAATGTCCAAATTCTCCACAATCGCCTCAATCACCAAACCTGCATCCGCAAAGTCATACATGCTATCCACCATGTAAATTCGCCCAAAAATCTCCTTTGCTTCCACATCATCGATCCGCCCTTTTTCGACTAGTCGATTAAGGATTTTCTGCAATTTCTGGCTCGCTCGCGTCAACGCATCAGGATTATTATCGTACAAATAAACTTCGTGTCCAGCCGTTGCTGCTACTTGTGCAATTCCACTGCCCATTGAACCGCTACCGAGTACGCCAATTTTCATAAGAAAGGATTTTTGGATGGAGGATATTGGATGGGGGAATTCGTACATCCAATATCCCCTATCCAACTTCCCTCATCCTTTTACAAAATTTGCAATTTCGCGAAGCGTAGCATAATTTTACGTTCGGGATTATCAATTTCATTAAAGTGAATGGTGGCGATTTTATTCGCGCCGCTACCATCGATGGACTGAACTCTACCTTTACCAAACTTCAGGTGCAGTACTTTTTGTCCTTCCTCAATTTTGGAACTTGGGCTAGGTTTAAAGGTTTTTGGATCAGCGCGTAGCGTTTTAGAGCTTGCATCAGTCCGTTTCTTAGCTAAACCCGTTACGCGTGCGCTGCCGTAAGTCGGTGTTTCACGGCTAGTGACGCGCTTATGTGCGGTACTTTCTAGATGAATAGGCGCAATTTCATCCAAAAATCGACTTGGTTCATTATAGCGGAACGAGCCAAATTTATAGCGACTTTTGGCGTAAGATAGTGTCAATATTTTCTCCGCTCGCGTAATCGCTACGTAGAACAATCGCCGTTCTTCATCCAATCCTTCCGCAGTATCCATTGACATAAAAGAAGGAAATAATTTCTCTTCCAATCCTACGACAAATACAGCAGGAAATTCCAATCCTTTCGCAGAGTGAACGGACATTAAAGTGATATAGTCGGTAACTTCAGCCTCGTTATCGGCATCCGTTAGCAGAGCGATATTTTGAATATAAGTAGATAGCGACTTATCCGTATCTACTGCCACACCTTCTACCACGGTATCGTCTTCGACAAATTCATTAATGCCATCCAGAAGTGCATTTAAATTTTCTAAACGCCCCATCCCCTCGATAGTCGTATCGGCTTTTAATAAATCAACTAAGCCTGATTTTTTCGCGACAAAAGTGGCAACTTCGTAAGCATTTTTCGTTTGCGACTTGGTCTGAAACATCGTGACCATCGCGATAAAACCGTTAATGGAATTTTTCGCGCGCGCACTGACTTTGACTTTCGTCAAATTTTCCCACATGGTCGTTCCCGTCTGCGCAGCGAGCGTACTAATTTTGTCAATCGTCGTTTTACCAATTCCGCGTTTGGGATAATTAATCGCGCGACGCAGTGCCTCTTCATCCTTTACATTTACGGCTAAACGTAGATATGCTAAAAAGTCTTTCACTTCCTTGCGTTGGTAAAAAGACATGCCACCATAAACGCGATATTGTAAGTTATAACTACGTAAATATTCCTCAAAAACTCGCGATTGAGAATTCGTACGGTAGAGAATCGCAATGTCAGAATTGGATAAATGTAAGCGATTTTTATACTCAATAATCGTATCGGCTACGCGTTTTCCTTCTTCCTTATCCGTATTGGCTTTTATTACTTTTATCCGATTACCCGTTCCTTTATCTGACCAAATTTTCTTTTGAATCTGTTTAGTATTATAACCGATCACCTCGTTCGCTGCCTGCACAATATGCTCCGTCGAACGATAATTTTGTTCCAATTTAAATACTTGAATACCGTGTGGCTTAAAATCAGCTTCAAAATCGAGGATGTTTTGAATGGTTGCACCACGGAAAGCATAGATACTTTGCGCATCATCACCTACTACGCAGATATTGCGTTGGCTATTCGGATATTCTACTAATTTTTTGACAATGCGGTATTGCAAATAATTGGTATCCTGAAACTCATCGACAAGTACATATTTGAATTTCTCGCGGTATTTATCGAGCACACCATCTGGATTTTTTTGTAATAATTCAAATAGGCGATACAACAAATCATCGAAATCCATCGCGCCTGCGCGCTTACAACGAATGGTATATTGTTCGTAAATGCGATGTAAATGTGGACGTTTTGCAATACGATCTTGCTGCATCAAATCCAGATTATCTTTGTACGCTTTAGGCGTAATCAGGTTAGATTTTGCGGATGAAATACGCGAGCGAATTGCATTGGTGTTGTACGTTTGTTTATCCAAATTCATCTCACGGATGATGGTATTAATCAAACTTTTTGAATCGTCCGTATCGTAGATTGTGAAGTTACTCGGATAACCTATTTTCTCCGCTTCCACCCGTAGGATACGTGCAAAGATGGAGTGAAATGTTCCAGCCCATACGAAATTTGCCGACCGTCCACCGACTACTTTTCCGATCCGCTCCTTCATCTCCCGCGCCGCTTTATTGGTAAACGTCAGTGAAAGAATTTCCCACGGCTTCACACCCGTTTGGATCAGGTGAGCAATTCTAAAAGTCAACACTCGCGTCTTGCCTGAACCTGGTCCAGCAACGACCAGAACAGGCCCGTCTGTTTGCGTTACGGCATTGCGTTGTACCTCATTGAGTTGTTTTAAATATGACTTATCCGTACTAGTTGTGTTCATTATTTTCAAGTTTTCCCTGCTATTTTTCTTAATTACTTCGTCACAATACCATTTACAAGCGACTTACTTAAAACATATCCTCTAAATCTAATATTCCTCTTCGCAAACATACGTAGAGAATCATTCCCCAGCAAAAACCGATTGCCAGGTAATAGGCAACTACTGAGTATTCTTCTCCGTAAAGCCAGCGAAAAAAAAGCCCCGCTAAACCATAGAAAGTAGTACACAATAGGATCAGCGTTCGATTACTTAATAAGGTCTCGTTTCCAAAATCGTCACGCTCCTTTTTCTTTCGAAAAAGACGCAAAGGTAGCGTCAGTAGGTAAGTAATAATTGCGAATACTATTTTTACTTTTAGAAAAAGTTCAATCGCAAAAAAGCAAAGTACGGGCATTGCCATGTTCAACATGCCAGCGGCTTCGTGTTCGGGTAAAAAGAATTTCACCAAATAAGCCGTTACGCTACCAAAGACTATCCAAATACCCATGAAAGTCAACCATTGCTTAAATGCTGTTTTAATTTCGCCCATTTGACACTATGGAAATTTTAGTTTTCATTTAGCCACAGACAAGAATGTCTGTCCTCCAATTACGCTTCCTGCAACGCCTCCCAATACTCCACTGCCCGTCGCGTATGTGGAATACAAATCGAGCCACCTACTAAATTCGCAATCGAAAACACTTCGTACAATTGCGCCTCCGTCACACCTAATTCGTAGCAAGTTTCTATATGATATTTGATACAATCATCGCAACGTAAAACCATCGAAGCGACCAAACCAAGCAATTCTTTCGTTTTCTTATCTAAGGCACCATCTTGGTAAGCGTTGGTATCTAAATTAAAAAATCGTTTGAGGACTTTATTGTCCGCCGCCATGATTTTCTTGTTCATTTCTTGGCGATAATCGTTGAATTCTTTTACGAGTGACATAGGATAATGATAAAATATGAATGAAGAACTTTTTTCTCAACCAAAGGGAGAAATGATGAATCAATTACGCGTATTCTACCTTTAATTGAAATCATCTATTAAGTCAGCAAAGGTAGGGAAGAAATGTAGTAAAACAACGTTTTGAGCACGGGGAAGTTTTAATAGTAAAATCTGACATTATGTAATATAACCTGAGTAAATTTGAAGCAAAATTTTCTTAAAAAAACACAATCAGTATATAAATTGTTGTTAATTTATAAAATCGGTATTTATGAATTCAGACTTATTCACAATTACCTTCCTTTCACATCTGCATGACTTTCACTAGTTTGCCGCGGTTCTATCATTACACTTGTCAAAGAACGAAAATATAAATTATCAAAAGAATGTCTGATGTTTTCGCGGATTTTAAAAATCTAAATGTATTAATTGTTGGAGATGTGATGCTCGATTGTTATTTGCATGGTAAAGTAGATAGAATCTCTCCCGAAGCACCAGTCCCAGTTGTTCAATTGCAAACAAAAGAAAGCCGCTTGGGTGGTGCTGCTAATGTCGCCTTAAATATTGCTGCGCTGGGTGCGACGCCTTACTTGTGTAGTGTCGTGGGCAAGGATATATCGGCACAGACTTTTTTTCAACTATTACAAGAACAACACATTAATAGTAAATACATCATTCAATCCAGCGAACGTCCAACAACGGTAAAAAGCAGGGTCTTAGCCAATCATCAACAATTGATTCGGATAGATGAAGAAAGTCAGATGGATTTGACGGCTCAAGAAGAGCAACAATATTTAAAATCAGTACGAGATGTTTTAGAACATAAAAATATTGATGTCATCTTATTTCAAGATTATAACAAAGGCGTATTGAGCAAGAGTGTGATCCGAGAAGTTATTTTAGAAGCTATTAAACGTGATATTCCAACTGCCGTAGATCCCAAATTTAAGAATTTCACTGCTTACAAACGTGTCCATCTCTTTAAGCCTAACTTGTTAGAAGTAAATCGTTTTTTACAACTCCCAATCAGTTCAACCCTAGCCAATTTACAACTAGCCGCCGAAAAAATAGAACAAAAACTAGGCAATCAATATACGCTAATCACTCTTTCCGATCAAGGTTTATTTTTAAAATCAAATGACAAAGGAAAGCTTTATCCGACTCGCATCCGCCAAATTGCCGATGTCTGTGGCGCTGGCGATTCCGTTATTAGTGTAGTTGCTTTAGCGTTGGCATTACGCTTATCTGCTATTGAAATTACTAAACTTGCCAATCTTGCTGGTGGACAAGTCTGTGAATCACCAGGCGTAGTCCCAATAAATCTTCAACAACTAAAAACTGAATATAAAAAGTCGGCTATCGGGCAATCGATATAACAAAAGAGACTTTTCTTGGCTTTTCAGATTTATTTTTCTTTTTTTATGTCCGTTTTAACCTCAAGCTAGTGCAGTAATCAGTAATTAAGTGACTAGTAATCAGAAAACTAAAGTGCTGATCATTACCATTTTACCTAACTGATCACTGGTTATTTATTTACTAGTCACTCTACTAGTTGCTTAACAATCATTTTGTGACTTGTGCGGTATCGTTTAACTTCCAGCCATTATTCCACACGATTAAGTGGAGTGCCTTCCAAATGACAATTCAACAAAATATCTATTGAATAAATACCTTTTCCTCCGCTTTAGTAACCTAAAAGACGAAGCGATGAAGAACAATTGAGTCATTATTGTAGTTGATAAAAGGCATATATTTGCATTCCCTCAGAACTAAGCCATGCCGAAATAGTACTTAACATATATTTTTCTAACTGATTTTATACTTATGATAAAAATTACTACCCGTTTTAGTCTATTGCTTTCTTTCTTACTAATTGGAGGAATAGCAATAGCACAAAGTCCTTTTTATGCAGAAGATTTCTCTGGCGGAGCAATTCCTGATGGCTGGACAAATGTTGACACTTCTGGCAATGAAGTTTTATGGCAATACTGCCGTGATCTTACTACTTGTCCACCAGCAACCTTTAATCGTCCAGATGGCTCTCCTCTTTTTGGCAATTTTGGCGCAACCTCTGCTGCGGATGGTTACATTTATGTAGATTCGGATGCAGGTGGCGAGTTGGATACTAATCATATCATTCAACTGACTACTCTGCCAATTGATGCATCTGCTCAGGATGCTGTATTCTTACGCTTTGAGACTCATATTGCCACTTTTTCCAATAATGCAGCTGCTAATGCAATAGTACGCGTGAGAAGTGGTTCAGGAACCTCAGCAGAATGGACTACTTACACTACTTTTCCAAACCTCATTTCTGATGAAGCAGAGACTTCGGCGAATGCAGCAATAGTGACGTTGGATATTTCAGAAGCAGCGGCAATGAGCGATTCTGTTTACATTCAATGGCAATGGACGGGTAACTTTGAATTCTCTTGGTCACTTGATGACATACGAGTATTTGGCGAAGAGCCAGCTAATGCACCAGAAGGAAGCGTTTACTACGAAGATTTTGGTGGTGGTTTAGGTGATTGGGAAGTAGTAAGTACTTTACCTGATGATGGTAGTTTTGGTTGGGAATATTACCCTATCCCTGATGTAGGTAATGGCGCCTTTGCCGCAGAAGGTACCGCAATTCAATCCTTATCTCCTGAAAATGGAGCAATGGTGATGAATTACGACTTCTTAAATACCCAAGGTGATCCAGGTAACGCACCTCCTTTCCCTTACCCAGATATTATTTCAGAATTAATCTCACCAGTTATTGATCTATCTGATGTAGAACAGGCATTAGCAATTGAGTTTAGCCAATTATTCCGTCGTTTGAATCCAGCGACAGGACAATTTTTCTCTTCTTACTCTATCAGCCGTGATGGTGGTTTAACTTATGAAGATCCCGTTGATACCAATCCAACTGCCGAGGTAAACGGAGACGCATTAAATAGCCGTCAATATTTTCCAATTACGGGTGTAGCTGGTGAAGATAGTTTACGAATTAAATTTACCTACGCTGGTGATTTTTACTACTGGGTAATTGATGATGTAACTTTACGGACTCGTCCCGATAATGATATGCAAGCGAACGAAAATTTCTTCGCCGTTGCACCTAATGCAATGACACCTGTAAGTCAGGTTGGTCCAGTTAATTTTTTGGTAGATATTGAAAACGTTGGTGGTCTTGCTCAAGAAAACGTCATGGTTAATATGTCCATCACTAACGATTCGGGTGCAGAAGTATTCACTGCTACGGAGAATTACGGAATGATCACTTCAGATTCTATTGCTGAAAATCGCATTTTTGCGGAGTCGTTTACGCCAAGTGGTGAAGGTACAGAAAGCTATACCGCAACCTACAGCGTATCTTCTGACGCAACGGACTTTAATCCAGATAACAATTCACTAGAATTCACCTTCGCTGTATCAGATACGACTTTCGCTAAAGAAATGGGTGGAACAGGCGGAGTTGCTCCAGGTGCAGATGATTCTTACACTTATGGTAATGTGTTTCATGTTCCTAACGGTGCGGGTTACTTCGCACGCTATATGAGTTTTAGTACTAGCAATGCAGACGATTTAGCTGATGCAGGAAAATCAGTTACCACTTATATCTACGAGTGGGATGGAACAGGTGGTGCAGAATTATCCATTGCTCCAGAAGACGCAGTAGTAGTTGCTTTTAACTCTTATACCTTTACTGGTAACGAAGGCGATGGTTTGATTACTTTACCGGTCGATTTGGATGGTAATGCGATTGAACTAAAAGACAATATGTACTATATCGCAGCAGTTCAATACGAAACGGATGATGAAGAAACATTCTTTATCAATGTAAGTCGCGAACGCGACTATCAAGCGATGTGGTTTATGTCAGATTCTTTAGATATGTCACATTACGCAAGTGCATTAGACGTTAGTAATACCGGTACATTAGGCTTAGTTGGTTTCGGTTTTGGCGTAGTACCAGTGATTCGTTTACACATTGGTGATAATGACAATATTAATCAGCCAGGTGTGACGAATACACAAGTTGTTTTACCTGCTGAAAACAAAGTCGCTATCTTCCCTAATCCTGTAGAAAACAACTTGAATTTGCAAGTTAACTTAACAACAGCGACGGAAGAGTTACTCGTACGCGTATTTGATAATCAAGGACGTTTAGTATTGGACGAGCGGTATGATAATATCCGCCAAACAGAATTAAATTATTCTGCAAAAAATCTTGCAACTGGCGCGTACTATTTACAAATTGTTACAGACGCTGGCGTACGTACCAAGCGTTTTGTCGTTCAGCGATAAAATATTAATTTTGCGATGATGTAAGGTTTTAATATTGACTAAAAAGTATTAACCTAAGTGCCTCACGATAATTAATTCGGTAAATTTTAGGAAATAGATTTTTTCGATAGTTTTTCTAAAAAAATCAGTGCATATCCTTAGATACGGACTTATTTTTTTCGGAAAAATAGCGGAAAGAGATACTCATAAAATACCGAAGTAATTGTTGTGAGGCACTTAATCATCTTTTGAAGCCTGACCGTTTTTACAAATCTGATTATTTGCAATCTGCACTACTTATCGTAGAATCAGTACTGTATAAATGGTCAGGCTTTTTTATATTTAATAATATCGGATTATTTTTTTCATTTAAATTATACTTATGCAACGTAAACTTTACTTATTCACTACTCTATTGGCGACTTTTTTATTCGCACAAAGCGCCTTTACCCAAGGTACTCGCTTTTTTTACGAAGACTTCGCAGGCGGCGTTCCTGAAGGTTGGACAACGGACGATCCTTCTGGTCAAAATGCTCTGTTTACTTGGTGTTCTAATCCAGAAACAGGTCAATCTGAAGGCTGCCCAGCCATTTGGAATACGCCTGCCAATCAGCAAGTACCTTTTGATAGCGAAACTGCTGATAATGGTTTTATGACCATGGACTCTGATTTATTAGGCGAATTGGCTGAAAATCATACGAGTCAACTTACAGCTGCACCAATTGATGCTTCCGCACAGGACGTTGTATTTTTGCGCTTCCAAACTCACCTCGGTTACTTCGCTGTGAATGCAGATACGAATGCAGTCGTACAAGTAAGTACAGACGGAATGAATTTCGAGACTTATACCATTAAGCCATTTCAAGGCTTGGATCGTTGGAGTGATAACCCTGCTATCGCATTAGTTGATATTTCAGCGAGTGCAGCTGGTCAATCTAACGTAATTATCCGCTGGCAATGGACGGGTAATTGGGAATACCACTGGAGTATTGATGATGTAGAATTATTTGACGGTGACCCACGGGTAGCCAATGACATGCAAGTCAATCGCTTTTTTGCAACTGCACCCAACGCAGTTGTTCCCGCTTCACAAGTTGAACCTATTTATTTCTTGGCAGACGTGGAAAATGCAGGCCGTGAAGAACAAA
>JBGCES010000911.1:0-12303 GCA_045106545.1 Saprospiraceae bacterium | reverse complement strand
CCAACAAACCATCAGTACAGCGGAAAATGAAACTTTTATCGGCTATCCAAAAGGGTATGGCGACGACCATTTTATTGAACCCAATACTCCTATTGAATACGTCGTTCGCTTCCCACAACCTACTGATAATGAACAGATTATCATCGAAGTACTCGTTCCCGAAGCACTAGACATCAACCAACTACGCGGAGGTGCAACCAACGGTACTTACGAATTTGTATTAGAAGAAAATGCCGTACAATTTATCTTTTCTGATTTTGTAGCAGACGAGATGGGCTTCATTAAATTTAATGTTCCACAAAAAGCAAATTTACCCTTAGGAACGATCATAAATGTGCAAGTGACCGTCTTTAATACTTTCGCAGAATTTGTAGCCGTTGATGACTATTTTCATACCGTACAAACCGATTTCGTACAACTTTCTACCAATACGACGGAGGTAATTGAAAATGCTATTGCACTTAGCGTTTTCCCCAATCCAGCAACGGATAATTTAACGATTGTCGCTGCGGGTGACTTATTGGAAGACACGAATTTTGAACTGTTGGATGTGAGTGGAAAAGTATTACAAAGCTTTGCTGTTCAAGCTAATCGAGTACAAATTCCAAGTTTGAAATTAGCGGCAGGAATGTACTTTTTCAGACTACAAAAAGAAGGTGTGACCTTGGAGCAAGGTAAGTTGATGGTAAAGTAAAATCACAAAAAAAATATAAAGCTAAGTGATTTTGGTTTGTATCAAAAGCCCAATTTATACCTGATTTTTAACTAGGACTGTACAAAGTTTTTATTTGACGCTGATTCTCTATGATTTTTTCCGTAATGCTACGGAAAAAATCTGCGTTTATCTGCGTCAAAAACTGTGTCTTTTGCAAAACTTTGTACAAGCCTGATTTTTAACTGACTGTTTACTCCCAAGAAACATTATCCCGTTTACATATCCGATTTTACAAAAGCAGTGAGCATTAACAATGGTTGCTGTTTTTTTTATTTCGGTAAAATTTTCACAATTCCCTTATTCACTACGCCTAAATACAAATACCCATCAGGTCCTTGTTTTACGTTGCGCATACGTCCTTGTCCGGTAGCGATTTTCTCGCGATTAACCACTTTCCCATCTTCTAAATCTAAGCGTTCGAGGTACATAAACTTTAACGAACCGACCATCAAATCACCTTTCCATGCGGGATAAACATCCGAAGTAACGAATGCCATACCACTTGGCGCGATGGAAGGCACCCAATAATGTAATGGCTGTTCCATGCCTTCGCGTTTGGTTTCTTCCGTAATCGTTGTACCAGAATAGTTGATACCGTAAGTAATTACTGGCCAGCCATAGTTCGCGCCTGCTTTTACAACATTGATTTCATCGCCACCACGTGGCCCGTGTTCGTGTACCCAAATTTCACCCGTCTCGGGATGCATTGCCATTCCTTGTGGATTACGGTGACCATAACTGTAAATTGCTTTTTTCGCATTGCTAACCGCAGTAAAAGGATTATCTTTTGGAATAGAACCATCATCATTAAAACGGTAAACCTTTCCACCATCCCGACTCAAATCCTGTGGGTTGACATCGCGATTTCCACGTTCTCCAATTGTCACATACAAATATCCTGCACGGTCAAATTCGATCCGCGAACCATAGTGCTGACCTTTCTTGGTGTTCGGCGTTGCTTTATACAATACTTCTTTTTCTACTAATTGCGTTCCGTCCAATTTAGCACGCATCAGCGCCGTATGTGCTCCATTTCCACCTTCATCCGAACTATAAGTCATATAAATCCAGCCATTTTCTGCGTAATTGGGATGTACTTCGATATCCAAAAAGCCGCCTTGTCCTTCATCAAATACTTCAGGCGCACCTGCAATAGATGTTTTTTTCCCTGCTGCAAAATGTATCAACTCGCCGCTTTGCTCGGTAATCAGCATGCTACCATCGGGCAGCCAAGTCATTCCCCAAGGACGATCGATGTCTTCCACCACCGTTTCTAATCGATAGTCTTTAGTGGTCGGTTCAGAGATCGTTTCGTCGGGTTGCGACTGACTAGGAGTACAAGAAAAAACAGTAAGACAGATAAAAACAAAAAAGAATAATTTGTCTAGCATTATTATAATTTTACAAATTGATACACTTCGAATTTAAACACCAAAATTGTTTATCTAAACGGTTGTTTCTTTAAATTCAATTCCAAATTGTTCCAATTCTTCTAAGACAGGATCGTACACTTCTTTCATCACTGGAATTTGCACACCTGTAGATTTGATACGACCTTCCATGACCAATTTGACAAAGATTCCTAATGGCAATCCAACAAGTTTAGCCATTGCCGTATTGATCGAATCTTCGCCTTTTATAACCATGGAACTAATATCCTTGCGCTCTTTTCCATCCAAATCATATACAAACTCGTGTTGCATAAGGATCATATCTTTATCTGCTGGATCTAATTTCCATTTGTCAAGCAGTAAATTTTCTAAAATTAACGCGGGGGTTGCATTCGGCATATTTACCCGTTTCTTACGAAATAAACCTAACCAAGCTAACTTCTCCATCACGTGCGAATCCGTTGCTACATCGAGCATTTGAGCAATACGATCTTTCACTGAACCTGTAAATTCTGAAATACCTAAGTATGCTTCCATCAATTCGTGATAGGTAATTTTACCTGCATCTAAAATCGGATAAGAGCCATCCGTTAAGCCAATTTTTATCAAAGCATTCCACGCCTCACAAAAGCCTTTGTGGCGAATCGTACCACGGAAAATCGTCGGAATATCTTTTAGTCCATATACTTCTCGATATAGTAAAGAATCCCGATTGGCATACACTTCATATTCGCCCATATCGGGGATTTGTACTGGAAAAGCTTGCTTGAATAACCGATGATAAGGAATATATTTCAGTTTACCTTTATCTAAATATTGCGCTGTACCCTGACCTGCCAAAACAACATTACGTGGATTCCAAGTGAATTTATAATGCCAAGGATTATTATCGCTTTCAGGTGCAATTAAGCCACCAGTATAACTATGAAATGATTTTAACTTACCGCCTTGCGCTTTGATTTCGTCAATTTTCTGCTTTGCAGACATGTGGTCAATGCCTGGATCAAGTCCCATTTCGCCCATAAAAATCAACTCCCGATCGCGTGCTTCGTCACCAAGGCGATACATTTCTTTAGAAACATAGGACGCCGTAATCAGATGTTTATTTAAACGAATGCAATCATGCGCTACTTCGAGGTGCAAGTGAGCAGGTAACAAAGAAACGACTACATCTGCCCGTCCAATTAAATCTCGACGATCATTGACTTTCATCACATCCAACCAAGCAGAACGTGCATGTGGAAAAGCTGCTATTTTTTGTTGAGCAAGTTTTAAATCAGCATCAGCTACGGTGACTTGCCAGTTGCGTTCTTGGGCAAGTTTCAATACATAATTAATCAAAACTGAAGCGGAGCGACCTGCGCCAATAATTAAAATGCTATTCATGATTCTTAGTTGTTTGAAAATGTTTCTACATAACTACAAAACGAACATTTTCTTATCGGATTACGGTAATCTTTATTTTCGCGCTAAAAATAGGAAGATTATGGAGTTATTAAACTTAATTTGAAAGCGATTTTAAAAAAATTAATAATTCTATTTACGACAGGCTTACTTCAAAACCAAGCCCACAGTTGCGCCTTCTTAATTTTGAGCGGCAGACTTTGCCTTTAGCTAAGTAACGGTCAAAAAATAACTTCCCCATTTGGATAGGTCAAATTCTTCTCATTTCTCGCTTGAAATCAGTCCCCGAGACAAGCGTCGGGGCAGGCGGCGTATCAACAATTCTCCTTCTTTCAAACGACACTTAGCGAAGCGATCTCACGACCGAAGGAAGTAAACTGAAAAGAATTATACACTGTCCAACTTGAGTAACTTATTCTTTGATCGTTACTAAGAGCTTGTTATCTTTAAAGGCTTAGATTCTGGATATGCGGGGCACACATAAAAAAACGGATAAGCCACTTACTGACTTACCCGTTTCAAAAAAGGTACGTTATATTAAAATCGGATTAAATTATTAAGCTCTTGGTAAATCGCTTTTAACTTTTACACCAGTTTCATCGATTCGTAAATCTTGTTTTGTATCCATTTTTTGGTTGTCTAATTGCCATTCGTAATCACCCTGTGGCAATGCATCCAATTGTAAACGCTTTGCGTAATTTTCGTTAGGTTTAACTTTAGTAAAGAACCAAACTTTCCCAGCGTTATCTACTAAACGTAAGGTTACTTTAGAATTTGTTGGATTAGTACAAACTAGATTAACCGACTGATCATCAACGCTTTGCAAACCAACTGCGGTCGTAGCGGCAGATTCATCACTTAATATCACATCATTGTTGCTATCAAAAGTAACTACGCCATTTTCTAATACAAAATGCTTAATAGTCTCATCGGTATCTGCTTTCCTAATCGAAAAATAATATTCTCCATCAGGAACTTCTGCTAACGAAAAACGACGGAAGTAGTGACGTTGGTCTTTTACTTTTTCGAAGTAAACTACTTTGCCAGTAGCATCTTTCAAATGAATCGTTAATTTGGGGCTAGCATTAGCTAATAGGCGCAAATCTACAGTATTCTTAGTGTTAGCCTCTGTCTCAATAATTAGGACATTATCGCCTCCACCTGTGGCTGGTGTATTATTAGCAGTAGCTAATTGAAAAGAAAAAATTGCGAAAACTAAAGTGAAGATTGCTTTGAAGGTGTTCATTAGAATAAGAGTTTAAGCGGCTAACCGCTGAGTTAAGTAATAGAATTTCAGGGCATGTAGTGCGCACTACATCCCTACCCATTTAAGGGTTTGAGCAAACCGATTTCCCTAGACAGACGACACATTTGTCGCTATCCTAATTTGGTATCAGTTGTATATTTTAATTTGAAAGTTGGTATTTGAAAAAGTAATCAAGGTTGAATTGAATACTTATCCTCAATGACCGAACCGATGAACAAAGGTTGCAAATTTGTTAAAAGAAATTCCAGTTCGTTCGATAAGCGTCCTGAAAAATTCGATGACTTGCTTTTTATATCCATTCTGTCAATGACCAACACTTAATATATAGCCAATCGGTATGCCAAAACAACAAAATATTGATTATCAGTCATTTATAAATATTTATTTATCGTTTTAGTGTTCGTTTTCGGACAGTTGTTGTTCGTTATTGTAAAAAAAGTGAACATCGAGACGATTTTTATTACATTTACTCTCAAAAAATAAAAGTGAAAAGTAAAGTCAATTTTTTAATCATCTTCCTACTCGCTGCTCTATCTATTTCTGCCCAAACGATTGATAATACAAGTTGGTTATCGATCAAGCTGCAACAAAATTATCATAATGGTCTTTCGCTCGCCCTAGTTCCAATCGTGCGTTTAAACGAAAACGTATCTAATTACGATAACTCCTCCATAGATTTAGTGGTACAGCAAAAGTTTAAAAAAGGTTGGTCAGGTCGTTTTGTCCATCGAACTTGGTTTATTCCAGAAGGTACAGGTCGTTACTTTTTTTGGTTGGACGCTATCTATGGAAAGAAATTTGAAAAAATTGGCTTGAGTTCTTTTGTCCGCTATCATCATGCAGTGAATACCAAAGAACGTAATGATAGCGATTTTATTCGTTGGAAAACGACGCTTTCGTTAATCAACGTTGGTAAAATTTCTCCTTTTTTCGCTTTTGAACCGTGGTATCAATTTGATGGATTTGATCAAATTAGAAGATTACGTTTTGAACCAGGTATTAAATGGAAATTTAATCCTAATCTAGTTTTAACCGCTATGTACAGACGAGAAGTATCGCAAAATCGGGAAGATCCACGTAACTTTAATATGTATGTAGTGAATTTGGCGTATATCTTTGCTAAGAAAAAAGAATAAAGTAGAGACGTTTGAAAAAACGGCTTCATCGTAGAATTTCTTTATGATAAACGGCTTTTATAATCTTCATAATTGAATTCACGCACCAATTCAAAAGTACCATCTTCGTTTAAAATTCCAATTGACGGATGTGGTACGCCATTAAACATATTCGTTTTGACCATCGTATAATGAATCATGTCTTTTAAAACGATCCGATCACCAATACTGAGTTTTTCTTTAAAATAATACTCGGCTAAATAATCACCTGCCAAACAACTTGTTCCACCTAAGCGATAAGCATACGCATTTTTGATAGGCTTCGCCGAAGCATTAATCACTACAGGTCGATAAGGCATTTCGAGCGTATCAGGCAAGTGAGCAGTGAAGGAAATATCTAACATAGCCGTTTGAATACCTTGATTATTAACAATATCTAAAACGGTAGTATGCAAATCACCAACTTGCCAAGCAATCGCACTACCAGGTTCTAAAACGATCTCGATATCGTATTTTTTCTTAAAATTAGTCAAAATTTCTACCAATCGTTCTTGATTATACCCGTGTTTGGTCAGCAAGTGACCACCGCCCATATTAACCCATTTGGCTTGTTGCAATTGCTCTGCAAACTTTTCCTCCAACGCATCTAATGCTGTCATTAGATCCTCTGCTGATGATTCACATAATACGTGAAAATGAACTCCGTCTATTCCTGCTGGTAAACCATCTTCAAAAGCAGCAGGCGTTACGCCTAAGCGAGAGCCAGCTGCAGCGGGATTGTATAAATCAGTTTCGACGGGCGACCATTCAGGATTGACCCGAATGCCAAATGAAACAGCTGTATTTCCGATAACGTAATCCTTAAATTGCTCGTATTGGCTAATTGAATTAAATGTTAAATGCGAACTGTACTTTAATAAATCAGCGAATTCATCAGGACGATAAACGGGCGCATAAGTATGTGCTTTTACGCCCATTTCTTCATAAATCAGGCGTGCTTCATTAAGCGAACTCGCGGTCGCACCACTCAGATATTGTTTCACAAATGGAAAGACCCGCCACATCGAAAAGGCTTTCAAAGCAAGGATAATAGAAATATCTGCACGTTCTTCGACGGAATGAATGAGTTCTAAATTTACGCGCAATTTGTCCATTTCGAGGACGTAGCAGGGAGCAGGGATTGAATTCAATGATGGATGAAAATTGTGTGAAAGTGGTTTGAATGTGGTTTAAAAGTAGTTCAAATATGGTTCGCGCACGTCAAAAGTGCAACTTCCAACTACAAACGCTTAACTCACCTACTACTTAATCGCCCGTGTCATTTCTCGCTTCCCAGGAGGACCTTGTAGCTTTTCGATGGTAAATCCGAGTGCTTTCATTGTCCGCTTGACCGATCCCTTGGCACAGTAAGTTACGAGTGCGCCGTCGGGTTTAAGGGCATTATACATGCGTTCCATAATTGGCCTTTCCCACAATTCGGGTTGCGAATTAGGGGCAAAAGCGTCAAAATAAACAACATCGAACTTATTCTGATAATCTACTTCATCAAAAACAGCAAGGTGTTTGGTAAATGAGAAATTATCGGTAAGTTGATGTAATATTTCCCAGTCGGAGAAGTGCATTTGCTGAAAAGCAGCTGTATAGTCTGGTTTTAAATCTAAGACCGTCGGATAGTTTAAGATCCTTGCTTGCTCGTCGCTGATGGGAAAGGCTTCGTAGGCAACATAGTCAATTTGTAAATTGCGCTTATCTGCTTCTAATAAAGTCATTAAGGCATTAAGTCCAGTTCCGAAGCCAATATCCAGAATGGCAATGTCGCGTTGAACTACTGCTTTTAAGCGCAAGCCAGCATTAATAAACACGTGTTTAGTTTCCTGAATTGCTCCGTATTTGCTATGATAACTCACGCCAAATTGCTCCGAAAAAATACTATGAGAACCGTCTTGCGTAGCGATAATTTTATCCATTGTTGTGGAAATTCAGCCACACGCCAGTCTGAGACAAGGCGCGAGCATAGTTTGTAGATGGTAACCGCGAATCTACAAACTACCAACTACAAACTAAAAACTATTCTACTAAAGTTCTGTACCAATTTCCTCAACGGTAATATCCAAGTGAGAATTTTCGTAGGTACACTCGCCATCCTTGATCAACAAAATTTGTGGTGACTCGTGATAAACCGAAAAATCTTCAGCAATTTGATTAGATAAATTGCGATAAGAAATAAGATCGAGATAGAAAGGAACAACTTGCTCTTCTTTAAACTTCCACTCACTCTCTAATCGATATTTTGCCATACTGCTAATCGAGCAACGCGTGCTATGCTTAAAAATAAGCACCGGAGTCTTTTTAGACGTTTCAATAATTTGATTCAATTGTTCTGCGGTAGTTAGATTATTCCAATTCATTTTTTCTAATTTTTGCTATTTTTTATCGTCTTATTACGAAAAATAGGAAGCATCTTTACCGACACTTCCTATTTATATAAGATTTACATCTTTTAACACACGAAAAGGCGATTTGTTAGTCAACAAATCACCTAATTTCATATCATTTATCAGGTCAATTAAGTATTGAATAAATATACTTAGTAACGATGAAATAATAAGTACCTCAATTTAGACGAATTAGTTTTGTTCTCAGTTTTCTTTTAAAAGAAGGAGTATTGTTAATACACCGCCTGCCCCGACGCTTGTCTCGGGGACTGATTTTAAAATGAAAATGAGGGCAAAAAGCCTGTCCCTGCCCGCCCCGAATTTATTTCGGGGAACTCGATTCGGGGGAACCGTCCAAATGATGGAGTTATTGTTTTATCGTTACTTAATCAAACCGAATACTATTTATTTACGTAAAATCGCATTGCCAACGACTTGAACGACTTGGCTAACCGCATCGCCTGCGGAAAAATTGGTTGGACAACCGTAACCGCGATTACATGAAGCAAAAGAAGCTACAACTGCAACGAAGGCAAATAGTGCTATAAATTGACGAAAAGTTGATTTTTTCATGAGTGGTAAATATTCAAAGGTGAAATTATAATTCAGAAGAGAGCGGTGAGCTTGTTTTATTGAGAAAAGAAGGCTGGTTAGAGCTGCTTTCTGTTCTGTACTCCCTGTTCTTTTTTCTGGTATAATGCAAATTTATAATAAAAAACGATGTTCATACAATCGTTTCCATGTTTTTTGCACGCCTTTAACGATTCTCAAACTATAATTATTACTTTCTTCACTTTTTTTTAGTTTTGCTGTCTTGAAGGAATCAGAATTGGGGTTATTAATCTATATCATTTAATTAACCTGATTATGATTTGTACCAATATTACGAGTACAGACGTTTTATAAAACGACTCTACCAACTACAAACTAAATCATGCGCATTCATTTTATTTCTATTGGCGGAAAAGCCATGCATAATCTCGCTCTCGAACTTGCTCACAATGGTCATCACATCACGGGTTCGGATGACGAAATCTATAATCCATCACGTGATCGACTAGCAGCAGCGGGTTTATTGCCCGAAAAAATGGGTTGGAATGCGGAGCGCATTACTAATGATCTCGAAGCCATTATATTAGGTATGCATGCTCGCCCCGATAATCCAGAATTGGCGCGCGCACAGGAATTGGGTTTACCCATTTATTCTTTCCCAGCTTTTCTTTATGAAATGTCGAAAGACAAAAAGCGCGTCGTCGTAGCGGGCAGTCATGGAAAAACGACCACGACAGCGATGATTATGCACGTGCTAAAGCACAATAATCTAGATTTCGATTACATGGTGGGAGCGCAAGTAACTGGCTACGACCGCATGGTTAGATTATCAGATGCGCCAATTATCGTCTTGGAAGGCGATGAATATCTCTCCTCTCCTATTGACCGCCGCCCTAAATTTATCCATTTTAATCCGCATATTGCCATTATCACGGGTATCGCTTGGGATCATATCAATGTCTTTCCAACTTTTAATGATTACGTTTTTCAATTTAAACAGCTACTTAAAGTAGCCGAAAAAGGTGCAAGTATCATTTGGTACGATCCAGATGAAGAATTACAAAAGTTGACGGCTAAAGGACGCGCCGATTTATCTTACATTCCTTATCGACCATTAAAAAGCGTTATTAAAAACGGTCAAACCTTCATCAAGTCGCCTGCGGGGGAAGAAGTTCCCATACAAGTATTTGGGCAACACAACCTCGCTAATTTTGCAGCAGCGCACCACGCCTGCCGCCGATTAGGTTTAACTGACAAACAATTTTTTGCCGCGCTACCTACCTTTCGAGCTGCAGGTAAACGTCTGGAAGTGATCACTCAAAATGACAATTGTATCGCTTGGTTGGACTACGCCCACGCGCCTTCTAAAGTGCAAGCCACCATCGAAGCGACCAAAGCACAATATCCTGATCGTGAGTTAGTTGCGTGTTTGGAATTACATACTTTTAGCAGTTTAAATAAAGAATTTCATAGCCACTATGCAGGTACAATGAACGCCGCTGATAAAGCCGTTGTCTTCTTTAGCGAACATACCTTAAAGATGAAACGCTTACCAAAATTTTCTCCGCGCGATTTGCAAGAAGCCTTTGGACATACCGATATGGAAGTGTTTACTGAGCGGGCAGTATTAGAAGCGCGTTTAGCACAAATGAAGTGGGAGAATAAAAATTTGCTGCTGATGAGTTCAGGTACTTTTGATGGAATGAAATCGGAGCATGTGAGTGGGTTATTGGGGATTGATGGGTAATTGATTATCAAATGGTGAAATTGTAAAATGGTGATGCACATCTAGGGTGCGCAATTTCACCATTTTACAATTATGATATAGAAGACGTTCTAAAAGTTAGAGTATCAATTTAGTTCATGATTATTTTACTTCATCCCATATTCAAATCCTTTCCTTAATAACTGCAATACTTCTTCATCAATCTGCGCAGGATCGTTCACCCGAATGTGATGCGCGAACATCTTCCCCCAGTCTTTTACTTTCTTCACACGCGGATGGCGGATCGCTTCATCGCAATAGAATTTCACATCCAATTCCTTCGACATCGGTTTGACGATGAGCCACGCTTTTTTATTCGTGAAAACGATAGCGTGTTTCGCTACGCCTACATTATTCGGTTCCCAATCAATAACTTTGACCAATAACTCATCAAAAGTATGTACTAAAATATCAGGTTTCCCTGCAAAGATGGTATCAATCGTCGCTTCATTGCAGTAGTGCGACTGGTTAGTTATTTTGAAAACGCGCTCGCATTTTGAACAAGTCCACATGGGAAAATTGTGTAAAAGTGGTTTGAAAATGGTTTGAAGGTTGTTTTGGGGAATTTCAAGATAGGATTTAAAATGTATTTCTTTCACTTCCAGTTTATATTTTCATCATCTGACGTGATAAGAACCACTAGATTTTTTAGTAGTCATTAATCTTTTTGGTCGCAAATTTGTATTCAATGTATATACATCTATTTTTAGGCAGTATGATTTTATATATAACTTAAAACGTCAGAAGTGCGACCGTCCGCCGTCAACCTTCTACCGTCAACCCTTACCCATAAAAATCAATTCAACATTTTTTAAATGATTATTTTTCCAAATGAATGAATTTTTATTTGAAAAATTATCAATTAAAAAATGTAAAAGTTGAATTGATTTTCATTAATAAATATGATATGAACCGCAAGAATTTTATAAAAAAGACCCTTCTAAGCGCAGGCGCAACTGTTGCAGGTAGCAGTATACTTAACGCCAAAACCAATGAAAACTCCACTTACGACAAACTCCGCAAGGGCATACCGACGGAGCAAGTCGGATTTAATCATTTACCAAATAAAGAGGTTACAACCATGAAATCTGTATTACATAAAGCGAATACGCGTGGTCACGCCAATCACGGCTGGCTCAATTCGCACCATTCTTTTTCTTTTGCTAATTACCGCAACCCAGAACGGATGAATTTTGGCGTTTTGCGGGTATTAAATGACGATGTGGTCGCGCCAGGTCGAGGTTTTGGGCGACATCCACATGATAATATGGAAATAATTTCCATTCCCTTATCGGGAAATTTGGAACATAAAGACAGTATGGGTAACGTGACAACGATTAAGCAGGGCGATGTGCAAGTGATGTCGGCGGGAACGGGCGTTTATCATTCGGAATATAATCAGAAAAAAGACGAAGAAGTTCGTTTTTTACAAATTTGGATGTTTCCAAATCAACGCAATGTTGACCCGCGTTACGATCAGATTACTTTAGAAAATAACAATCTAAAAAATCAGCTTTTCCAAATTTTATCACCCAGTAAAGACGACGACGGCGTGTGGGTACACCAAAATTCGTGGTGGCATATGGGGCAGTTAGAAAAGGGCTTTTGTGAAAATTATGAATTGCGCGATCAAACGAATGGCGTTTACTTTTTCGTTTT
>JBGCES010000910.1:0-5531 GCA_045106545.1 Saprospiraceae bacterium | reverse complement strand
AAACTACTACTTATATCGCGATGACAGCGGACGTTTTTTACCTATTATTTGGGACTTAAATGAATCTTTTGGTCGGTTTTCTAATACGGGTGGCACACCACTAATGGGAACGACAGGCAAACAACGAATGAGTCATTTACTACATGAAAATGATGCAGATTTTCCATTGATTCAAAAGCTATTAAGTGTCCCGACGTACAAACGCATGTACCTAGCGCATTATAAAACGATCTTATTAGAGAACTTTGCCAACGACGCCTATTACACGACTGCTGAGTCGTTCAAAACGTTGATTGACGCTGCCGTGCAAGCGGATGATAATAAGTTTTTCACTTATAATAACTTCCTCGACAACCTAGACTCGGACATTAGCGGTGGCGGCGGCGGTGGACCAGGAGGTGGCGGTAATAATGCGACTCCAGGTATCGCTAATTTGATGGATGGCAGAAGCGATTACTTGCAAGGCTTGAGCGACTTTACCGCTACGGAACCGACTATCTCTGAGATTACCGTTGCTACCAACAACCCAATTATCGGTGAGTCGGTTTTTATTACAGCTACGATCAGCGATGGAAATGCGGCTTATTTGGGCTATCGTGCTGAAGTCGGTGCGCCTTTTACGAAAGTAGAATTATTTGATGATGGCGCACATCAGGATGGTGCTGCGAACGACGGGATTTACGGCGGCGAAATAACCATCACCAACGCTTTTACGGAATATTACCTCTACGCAGAGAATGACAATATTGGTAAATTTGCTCCTGAACGCGCACAACATGAATTTTATACGCTTACCGCAACTACGACTAATCCGACAGTTGG
The DNA here is from genome assembly GCA_045106545.1 of Saprospiraceae bacterium. Classification (GTDB taxonomy): domain Bacteria; phylum Bacteroidota; class Bacteroidia; order Chitinophagales; family Saprospiraceae; genus JBGCES01. The sequence goes on along the minus strand of JBGCES010000910.1, from coordinate 4,709 downwards.
CGACTTAGTCATCAATGAATTTATGGCATCCAATGACGCGACGGAAGCCGACCAAGATGGCGAATTTGATGATTGGATCGAGTTGTATAATAACGGTACAGAAAGCATTGATTTGGCAGGTTACTATCTATCGGACGACGCGGAGGAATTGACGAAATGGGCTTTTCCCGCAGGGACAGTCATCGAGCCCAATGGGTTTTTAATCATCTGGGCGGATGATGACGAGGAGCAAGCAGGATTACACGCTACGTTCAAATTATCGGCAGCAGCAGAGGCAGTAGTTTTGGTGGATTCCGATGGCGAAACAATTCTCGATGAAGTAAGTTATATCGAACAAACAACCGATGTTTCCTATGGCAGATTTCCAAACGGAACAGGCAATTTCCAAACGATGTCACCTACTTTTAATGCGACAAATAGTGAAACTACGAGTACTAATGATCCACTAATTGCTACCACTGAAATAAAGATATTTCCTAATCCAGCACAGGAGCAAATCACGATTTCAGCAACGGATAAACTGGCAAGTGTATCCATCTATAACTTAGCGGGTCAGCAAGTTTTAACGAACTATCCACAGGGACAAGTTGCTAATATTGCCATTGGTCAGTTAGCGGAAGGAATGTATTTTGTAAGCGCAATTACCATAGATGGGCAAATAGCGATTACAAATCGATTAATCGTTTCAAAATAGAAGTAAATAGAATTTTAGTAGAAATAAAGGCGCATGTCAGTTGACGTGCGCCTTTATTTTTTTGCTCAAAACTATTTTCTTAGTTCTGACGAACTAATTGAGTACCATCCAATTTAAAGAAAACAAAAAACCTTACTTTTACGATATTTCCTACATTAATTTCTAAGCTATGAAAACCAAATTTCCATTTTTCTTCCTATTAATACTAATCGGTTGCTCACCCGATCTCGTCGAAGAGATACAACCCACCACTACTGATAATGCAGAAGTAGAAACCCCCGAATCATTAACCACTTTAAATGTAGAAGTCGCGGAAGGATACTTTGAAGATCCGCTTAGTTTTTTTGATGTTAGTGAATTTCATTGGCTGCTGTTATCAGATGACAAGGGAGAAATTTTTGCGCAGACCATGATTACCAATGGAACGGTGACTACACTAGAATTTCCACCTATTGTGCAGTATCAGTTGACCTTAGTTAGTGTTTTTAACGAAGCATCCGACGCGCCGCCTGGTCGATCTCAATCGCGTTTTTTTGTTACTATAAACGACTTTTCTAGTCCAGATTTATATCTATTCAATGCGGAACGCACCAAATACCAGTATCTTACCAATCGGATTTCATTTGTACAAAGTCCAAATGCACCCGCTTTTAAGTGGCGCGCCAGTTCCAATTTGAGTACTGAAAATACGACAGTCCGTAGCTTTAATAAAGTATTATTAGAAAAGGAAAACTCAGGTATTTTTGTCGTTTCCGAACATGCGCAGTTTACTAAATATCTATATCACTTCTTTCCAGACAATCGACCAGGTGGCACCTTGCGAGCAGAAAGTGAAAACATGATTGTTGCGCCAGTAGATTCTTTTCGCGTTCCGTCCAGTATTGCAGGTGCTAGTCTGAGTATTGCGGGAATTCGAGCAGGTGATAGTCCAGAGCGTGGTTACGTTATTCAACAAAACGAAACGGAAGGCAACAAAAATATTAGAGCGCGTTATCCGCAAAATGTTTTTGAAAAATTTGTCACACGAGTCAGTTATTATCAACGTGATAAATGGCATTTACATACGCAGATTGGTGAACCTTTGCGAACACACTATCCGCCGCCGTTTATCTTTCAACCCGCCAATACATCTCTGACTCAGTTTGAGATGTTTAATATCGATCCTTTTGCAACTCACTTGGGTAAGTGGGCTTACCACTTCGAGGATGATGATGGACTTTTTATCTATTCAGATTGGGAGGTAATCGGCGAACTGGAAAAACCGCTGCGGCTGCCTGTAATTAGTGACAGCTTGGTCACGGAATTGCAGATGCGCCGCTTGGATGTTTCGCAATTTACGCTTAAAAAATTCCATCAAAAAACGTTCTACGATCAACGTGCTTATCAGGCAAATCAGGAAATTCGTTATCTAAATGGTTGGGTATGGGATCGCGATTTCACGCGACAGGTGAATGGAATTGAGAATGGTTGGTTTTCTGTAAAAACGCGGGAGTATCGATAGGAAAAAACGATCAAAATTAGGCGTAGTTACATCGTCCGTCAGATTCATAAAACCCAGATCAGCATAGCCATGATCATCACCGTTGATAAGTAATACATTGGGTGGATTGGAATTATCAGTCGTCTCCGTTAACGATTGATTTTGGCAACTCACCAATAGCATAAATAATAAGGAAAATAGCAGTAGGTTTTTCATAGAACTAAAGGTATCAAGAAAGCGATAAGAAAAAAATAACTTATGTCTAATTCCGCCCAATAACTTAATTACAATTAATCATTATCTTGCTCGTCCTTTCTAGTCTAAAAGTTTTGCTCAAAAACAAGATAAAAGAATTTAAATAAAACACGCATGAAATACCTTTCACTCACTTCATTCCTTTTCATATTCCTTTCTTCCTGCACCAATACTAATACCGTTCAAAAGCCTAATCAACCACCCAACGTCATTATCATCTATACCGACGATCAAGGAACAATTGACGCGAATTGTTACGGTGCGAAAGATCTATTCACACCGAATATGGATCGCTTAGCGGCAACGGGCGTGAAATTTAATCAGTTTTACGCAGCGGCAGCAGTCTGTTCACCTTCGAGGGCAGCACTACTGACAGGTAAAACACCTTTAGCAGCGGGACTGCCAGGGAATGCGCCTTCGCTCGCAGGCGAAGCTGGAATGCCGACGGAGCAAGTCACCATTGCCGAAAAGCTGAAAGCAAATGGCTACGCGACTGGACATATTGGCAAATGGCATTTGGGTTATACCGATGCAACGATGCCCAACGGGCAAGGCTTTGATTATTCGTTTGGGCACATGGGCGGCTGTATTGATAACTATTCGCACTTTTTCTATTGGGATGGGCCTAATCGTCATGATTTATGGGAAAATGGCGAAGAAGTGTGGATGGATGGCGAATATTTTCAAGACATTATCAGTGAGAAGGCGAATGATTTTATTGAAACGCATCAAGACAAACCATTTTTGCTCTACTACGCGCTCAATCTGCCGCATTATCCGCTACAAGGGACAACCAAATGGCGAGAACACTATCAAGATTTAGCTCATCCCAGAGATAAATATGCTGCAGCGCTTTCGACCGTTGACGAACGCATTGGAGTATTATTGGATCAATTAGAAACGTTGAATTTACGCGAAAATACCATTGTTATTTTTCAATCTGATCATGGGCATTCTACAGAGACGCGAACCTTTGGCGGCGGCGGAAGTGCCGGTATTTATCGCGGTGCAAAGTTCTCTCTTTTTGAAGGTGGTATTCGCGTTCCAGCAATTATCAGTTATCCCAAAGTGATTCCACAGCAAGCAGAACGCGAGCAGATGAGTGTTAATGTCGATTGGTTTCCGACGATTTTAGATTTGTGTGGTATTGAGTATCAATCCAATGAATTTGAAGGCAAAAGCTTACAAAATGTGATTATGAAAAATGCTGCTTCCGCACATAGCGCCTTTTGGTGGTATCAAAATAAGCATACTTGGGCAGTGAGAAAGGGCGATTGGAAGCTGCTAAGGAATCCGACGGATCATTCGAATAAAGCGCCGATTACGGAGAGCGATTCGCTATTTTTAGTCAACTTACAAACGCATCCAAATGAAATGACGAACATGGTAAAAGAACATCCAGAGAAAGTGGCTGAATTGACTCTAACCTATCAGGAATGGTATACGCAGTACGGTGAGTAGTTTAAAAAAAGGATAACAACTTGTTAACCTTTGTTAATGACGTAATTTAGGCTAAAACTTCTTGTAGATTCGATTAATCGTTAGCAGCCAAACTCTGCCGTAACTATTTTAATCTAAAATCCAAGATCATGATTAATTAAAGAAGAAATGGATAGGCTGGAGCTAAAAATTGTAGTTCAGTAATTTAGGGCGTAGTTACAAATAATTTACGTTTTTTGATAAAGTGGCGATTTAAAAGTTAGTGATATGAACATAAAACAACTATTAAAACTTCAATTCATCTACTGTTTGCTCGGCGTACTTTTCAATGTGATCAGTTCTGGACTAATTCAGTATGGTGGAAAAGGATTGACCTCCACCCCTCCAATAATTGGGACACTAACGATGTTCGTCTATGGTTGCTTCTTAGTCTCAGGTATACTGCGAAAATTAAACGTTTATCGATCATTAATGCTCATAGCTATTTTAGCATTTGGCTATGGAGGAATCATCAAACATTTCATTTTGTTGAATCAATCGCCTGAATTATACGCTTCTTTGACCAGTGGCATTATTGCCATTTCAATTAATATTTTTGGGTTGTTTTTGAATGTTTATGCTGCCTTGGGTAAGTTTAGCGAGTGAGAATTATTATTTTATAACTTTTTGATTATCAATTACTAGTGTTGAATTTATAATTTTTCTTAGTAGTTTTTTATGTAAAAATACTAGTTAAAATATTGTTATTTTTTTATTAAAAAAGTAACCAGAAATTCTAGTATTGTAAACTCCTTTTCCTCAACCTTTGATGCATTGCATCACTCGCATGCTCAAACAGTA
>JBGCES010000091.1:0-7987 GCA_045106545.1 Saprospiraceae bacterium | reverse complement strand
ACTGATTTGCTTCGTTTTAATCAAATGTGCCAACTGCCCGACGGTGTACCACGCCAAATCATCGCGATTAGCGGGCATTTTGGTAGCAGCGTAATCGCTATAAGCAGAAGGTTGACTCAGTTGTGAAGGTGTATAACCTGTAGGGAGCGGATTAAAAACTAGACTGGGTGGAACGCTATTGGGAAGGTCGCGTTTACGATTTTTCTGATAACTTTCTCGTACTTCGTTGACGCCCGGTAGTAGCATTTCAATTTCCGCATCCGTGAATTCTAAACTGCTGATTTTGGTAGCATGCTGAATATCTTCTTTCGTGATTTCAGCTAAATTGATGTAATGTGTGGTGAACGCACCGAGTAGGAAAGCGGGGAGTAGGTAGAGTAGTTTTTTCATTGAAATATAGAATTACGAGTTAAATCTGTTGAAGATAGGAAGTATCTCGAAGATACTTCCTATCTATTCGTATTCAGAATCAAGTTAAGGTAATTTATTTGATGACAGTGGAAATAGACGAAATACGTATATTTGACATTCAACAAAATTATTATTTATGCTTCGCTCACTGACACTTATTATTGCTTTTTTTATGCTGAATAACCTAATTGCCCAACAGAAGCCTCTTAACTTCGGCGTCATCGGCTTGACGCATACGCACGTTCATTGGATTTTTGGCAGCGAACAACAGCGCGACGATATTAAAATTGTTGGAATTGTTGAACCCAATCGCGCGTTAGCGGAACGCTACTCCAAGCAATATGACTATCCATTAGCGCAAATTTATGATGATATCGAAACGATGCTGGATAAAACCCAACCGACCGCCGTTACTGCCTTTGGGACGATTTATGACCATTTGAAAATTGTCGAAACCTGTGCGCCGCGTGGTATTCATGTGATGGTAGAAAAGCCGTTGGAAGTAAATTTGGAACACGCAGAACGTATGGCAGCGTTAGCTAAAAAGTATGATATTCAACTGTTGACTAATTATGAAACGACTTGGTATCCGACCAATCACAAAGCTTATGAATTGATTAAACAAGATAGCGCAATTGGCGATATGCGACGCATCATCGTTCGCGACGGTCATCGTGGTCCGAAAAAAATTGGCGTGAACGCGGAATTTTTAGAGTGGCTCACCGATCCCGTATTAAACGGCGGCGGGGCGATTATTGATTTTGGTTGTTACGGTGCAAATTTAGCTACTTGGTTGATGGATGGAAAAAAGCCTAATTCGGTAACGGCAGTCACCCAGCAATTGCAGCCCGAAAATAATCCTAAAGTAGATGACGAAGCGACCATTATTCTCACCTATGATGATTTGACCGTACTAATTGAAGCTTCGTGGAATTGGTCAATTGGTAGAAAAGACATGGAAATTTATGGATTGAAGGGCGTGATTTATGCGGATAACCGCCACGATCTGCGCGTGCGCATGGCGGAGGGATACGACGGGTTTACGGAAGAAAAATTTAAATTAGAAGAACGCGCTGCGCCGTTAGACGATCCTTTTGCGTATTTATCAGCAGTGTTAAATGGCGCGGTTCAAATACAACCAACGGATTTATCTGCTTTGGAAAATAACTTGGTGGTGATGGAAATTTTGAGCGCGGCGGTAGAAAGTGCAAAAACGGGAAAGACTATTTTTCTACAATAGTTCGACTAAGGGAACTGGAAGAACGTAAGCTACCTATCTTAAAGCTAGAGCGCAGCGGAAAGCTGCACCCTAGCAAGGACATGAAACAAAAGAAACTATGAGCAAGGAAACAACACTTTGGTTGCCAACAGGAGGTAAAGCATATTGGACGGCATTAATGCAAGGGGAAGCAGGAGTAGCGACGGATATTTTGGAAAATCAGCCGATTGTGATGGCAACTGCACAATTTTCAAATGGCATCACTGTCGTGGGCGGCGTTTATAAATCCAGCGAACCGACCTTTTATAATATCAAATTTTATTACGTCTTTGATGCAAATGGGAACTTATTGCCCGATTTGATCGACCCTTCGGATAACGAAGATTTTCTAGAAGATAGTCGTGTTTTTGACTGGCACCATGAAGGAAAAGCGGTTGAATATTTGGTGCATGTTAAAGAAAAATTGTAAGTAGTAAAGTTGAATCCGATCCTTGAATTTTATCAACTTAGAAAGTAAAAAGTTCTCCGAAATTCTTTGGAGCAGGCAGGGCAGAGTAGGAAACGCTACCCGAACAACGACTGGCTGATGTGGAGTTTTCTGCTCCGTTCCAGCTTTTATGATTAAAAATATTAAATCTACATTTTCATGCAGCACATAGTCATTGAAACGCCCCGTTTCTACATCCGCGAAGTCCAAATGACGGACGTACCTGAGTTTTTTGCATTGGATTCTGATCCTGCGGTACACCAGTATTTAGGGAATCATCCCGTTACGGATATTGCTCAATCGGAAGCTTACGTGAAGGACTTAATCCAGAGTTATGCGAATGACGGAATGTGCCGTTGGGCAGTGATTGATAAGCAAGACGGGGCTTTTGTCGGTTGGTCGGGAATACGCTACGAGACGACCGTTTTGTCTAAGCCTTATTACGATATTGGCTATCGGCTGAAAGCAAAATATTGGGGAAAAGGCATTGCGACAGAAACGGCGCAGGCGGTATTGAATTACGGTTTTGCGGAATTGAAATTACCCAAGATTATGGGATTTGCACATGTAGATAATGTAGGTTCTAATCGCGTTTTACGTAAGATCGGTTTGCAGTATGAAGGCATTTTTCACTATTCTGCCTTTGATTGTTACCAGTATGCATTGAGTAGAGAAGAATGGCTAACGTTAAAAGAATCGCTAAGCAAATAGGTAGAAGTGATTTTTATTTTCCAATATCCAATATCCTCATTCTACCAATCTGTAAATGCTTTATTAAAAATATCTTCCATCAACTGATCACCGATGTTGTCAATTAGTTCATCTTGCACGTCGATTAAGTTTTGGTCGGCACCGAAATCATTAAAGTGATTGAAGTTAGAAGACCAATTTTTTTCTTCATCTTTATTGTCGATGTATTCAATTAAAACTCTGATAGTCAATCTGTTAAAAGCAATTTCGTCTTCGGAAGTTGGTGCTTCTGAAGTAACGCGAAAACCCGTAATTGTACCCCGGAATTCAATGTCTGGGGTCTCATCATTTTGTTTAAGCGGTGATTCGTTTAGGATTTTTTGAATCAACGAATTGGTATAAGTCAGCGGTAGGGTAGGAAGAGCATTGGGCGCACTATTATCAAAAGCACCAACGTAAAACGTTTTCGTTTCGGGGTCAATACTAATGCCTTTGAAGGAATAGCAGCTGGAGAAAATGGTAATGGTGAAGAGAATAAAAAAGAGACGAATCGGTAACATTTTTACGATTTAATTAGGCAACTGTAGAGACGTTAGAAATAACGTCTTTTCCATCGCCAATACAAAAACATTATAGTACAATCCAATTATTGAAAATCCTGAACACGAAGACGTTATTTCTAACGTCTCTACGACGGAAATCTAAAATAATTCTTTACAGATCAACGACAAAAGTAACCGTTTATGAATTAATTCTGTACCATTAGCTTTTCAATAACCCTTTTCACTTCGTCGCCCGCTCCAATCGGTCATTAATAGACTTACCTACACCGCGATTGGGAAAACGTTCAGCTACGATGATGTCTAAATCTAATTTATCCAATTCATGTAAAGTCGCGTATAATTTTGCAGCCGCTTCCGCTAAATTTCCACTGGGCGATAATATTTTCAGAGCTGCAATATTGGAAATGTTAGGCGGTTGATTAAAAACTAAAACACCAATCTTTTTATCGGAAAAATTACGAATAAAATCTGCTACGTCATCCACTAAATAAGTGCGCGTAGTCGGCGCATAATGGCGCTCCAACATCCCTGGTGCATTGGGCGCGACTTCTTTTTTATTTTTTATTTCAATCGAACCGACTACTTCTTCAATCGCCTCCACCGCAATCGAACCAAGGCGATATAAGACAGGCGTATCAACTTCAAAACCGACAATGGTGGACTCGATTCCATTTTGGCAATTACCTCCATCAAGTACCATTTTTAACTTGCCGTTAAAATAATTCTTGACGTGTTCGGGACGCGTTGGGCTAATCGCAGTGAAGGGATTCGCACTGGGCGCGGCGAGTGGAAAATCAAGTGTTTTTAATAACTGTAAAGTCAGCGGATGATTAGGCATACGTACGCCAACGGTGTCTTTTCCTGCGGTGATGAGATCAGGAATGGAGTCTTGTTTGGGTAAAATCAGCGTGAGCGAACCAGGCCAAAAGCGTTCGGCGAGTAGCTTCGCTTTAGGTGGGACATAACGCACCAAATTATCCAATTGCGCAATGGAATGAATATGAACGATCAGCGGATTAAATAAGGGGCGCTGTTTGAGTGCAAATATCTTACGAATTGCCGTTTCGCTATAAATATTTCCAGCTAAGCCATAGACCGTTTCGGTTGGGATAGCGACGAGATTATTGCGTTTTAGAATTTCGCTAGCTTGTTGAATATCGGAAGTAACGATGGTCATAATTTATGCGGTATTTTTTGAGGATGCAAGTTACATCCAAACGGCTATTTTTCCAATAAATAAGCTATTACCTCCTCATGCCCATCTCGCTTGGCTATACTCAACGCATCATCCCCATTTTCCATTTTCAAGTTTATATCTGCACCATTTTCTACTAACAATTGGGTCAACGCCAAATTACCACGATGCACTGCCGAATGCAGAGGCGTTACATTTTGCATTTGTGTAGCGTTGACATCCGCGCCGTTTTTTATAAAGAGTTGACACAAGGCGTAGTTTCCTTTGGCAACGGCGGCGTGAAGCGCGTTAACTTTAGTAGGATTAGTGGCGGCTAGATTTGGATTCGCTCCTTTTTCGATGAGTAATTGAGCAATATCATTGCGATTAAAAAAGGCAGCTAGTGCTAAAGGCGTGAAGCCATCATTGGAGTAGGTGTCGCGCAAATCGTTCGCGGAAGTGGCTAAATATTCTTGAACGGCATCCAACTGTCCACACACAATCGCTTCATGGAACGTAAAGGTTTGTTTTAATTTAATCGCTTCCGCAAACACGTCTGCCAATCCGCTATAGGCGATAGTTAATAAACCCGAACTGCCGTTTTTGTCCGTTGCAGCCAGCAATTCAGGTTGTTTTTTGATCAAAGCAATTGCTTGTTCCGCATCTTTATTTTGGAGGTGCGTTTTGAGTAGTTCTATCATGTTGTGCGCTTGAGTGTTTATACCGAAGAAGATACCTTTTCAGAAAATACAAAATACGCTTTGGCATTGCGTAAGAAGTCCTTAAAAATACGGACTAATAACCTGGGGACTATCCGCCAAGTCGCCCCACGCGTGCGCAATGCTAAAAATAGCGTAATGGAAAAGCTGATCAAAAAATTGGTTAACCCAATCAATGCGACACCCGCTACAGCAAATAAAATAGCGGAATTGGTGAATGTCTGGTTCATAATGGCATAGCCGACGTTGGCGGAACTAAAAGCAATATGGCGAATATCAAACGGTAATGGTAAAATGTAACTCATCAAAAAAGCCGAACCTAAGAAGATACCCAAACTGATATTACCAATCCAGCCACCACCTTTTTCTTCGATAAATTTAGCAAAGGAAGCACTCCGAAAAAATAACTTACTGTGCTTGATGCGGTGCGATAAGTTGGATGCTACGACTTTATTATCAAAATAGCCCGAAATCAAACCTGAAAAGGCGAGGAAAAAGCCCGCAATCGCAGCATACCAAACCAACTGTAGCGATGGTTTTACTTGCTTCATTAAATAGGCAGGGTCGATTACATTCAAACTATTGCTTGGATCGCTAACGTGTAAAACCTTTGCAATCAGACAGCCACTCGCTAACGCCATACAAAAATTGCCCACCAGCGAAATACTCTGGCTGCGAAATACTTTACGAATTAAACAGACAATTTCATCTAACGAATCAATCGTCAAATTGTCTCCCCGATCGATCTGTTTTGCCAACGTTGAAGCGGTCATTGCGGGCTGTTTGGTGGCGATAAGTCCACCGACCTGTTTAACTACGATGAAGCAAAGGGCATAGTTGAAACTGTAATACAACGCTTTTTCAAAAGACGATAAAGTATGGACGGCGATCATCATCTTGCAAAGCGCGAAAATAGCGATGATTGCTCCACCGAGTAAGGACTTTTTTAAGAAACTCCAGTATTCTCGCTGATTATCAGCAATGTATTTTTCACCTTTGTTTGAGGTATGTTCAACAATCTCTAAAAGTAGTAAATCGGGTTGGCGCCCGAGCAATCAACAAATACTATTTTTTTCTTTAGTATAAACTACGTATTGGATAAACAGGGCTTCCCAATGGCTTTTGGAATGAATATTTTGTTTTAAAATCAGTAGTTCATTTACGCGTTTGACATACTCCAAAATTCGTTTAGTGACAACTGTCAAATGGAGGTTGGTACCAATTTTATTTTTATTTTTTCGGAACGCGTGGATGGACTCTTCAATGGAAGTTAAGAGGTTTTGGAGTAATGTAATCTGTTTAGTATGCCGATTCAAATCATCTACTTGATCGAGCAATACTTCGTAGATTTCAGTATTTAAACCTAAAACCCGCAACTTTGCTTGAATGTTATTATCCAAACCAAAGGCAGTAATTTTAGCACAAAGTGCCTTAATACTCAGGTCAAGTTCACGTGCAATAGAGCTATGCTCAATCTCTTTTAAATCAAGAATAGCCGTAGCTTCGGCAGGTGTCCGTTTGCTTTTTAGTAAATAATATTCAATCGTTCCTTCGGATGGAATGGCAGGTAGAAATTTACGTATGGCACGACGGAATAAACCCGCCGTAAAACCGTAATCTTCCATCAAGGTATATTGCGTAAAAAAAGTATAAAACCGTAGGTTGTCGTTAGTCTCTAGCATGTTTTGGTAATAGGTAAGTCCCGTTTTTGTAAACCAATATTAGCGCGTACGGTTGTCTTAAATCCAAAAAAAATGGTGTGAAGTGCCTAATTATTGTTCTATTCTATTTTTTGCCAAATAATTCATCAAATTGCGCTTGCTCAATTTTTAATTTTTTTTCGAATCCTGCTTTAAAAGTTCTATCCTCCATTAATACACAAGACTGAACGGCTTTCTTTAGTAAATTGAGATGCCAATTTTCAAAATCACTCAGTTCGGTAGCTGCCCATAAAAAGGCTTCCTGAGCAACTTGATTATGCGCATCCGCCAAATTAATCACAATATCAAAAGCCGCTTCCACAGCAAAACGCCCTAAACCGACCGATTTCCAAGCTGGAATGTCTTTGATGAATGGCTGAATCGCTTTAAGTTTTTGCCAAGCAGCTGATGATTGTTGGACTTTCAGATATAATTTAGATAAATCTTGGAGCGCAGAAATTTTATCCCAAGCCGTCGTTTTTTGTAAGAAAAGCTGTTCTTTAGCTTGGATTTGTGCGGCGGTATCATTAACGAGACCTTTGTAATAAGCCAACTGTTGTAAATTGATTTCCGACCAATCCGTTTCTATTTGTTCCCATGCTATAATTTTACTTTTTAGCAATTCCCTCTCCTCAATTTTAATTAAAAAATCTATTTCTTCAACGATATTGGCAAAGGTCAATTGGGTGGGAAACCAGTCGTTTAAATTTGCGCTCCATTGCGCTAAATCTTCGTTTAGAACATTACACTCCGCAACTGATTGACCCATATATTCATAGAAACTTTCTGCTCGTTCCGCTTCCCAGGTTTGTACAACTGAATACGTTTCTTCAATCCCCGCAGCGACCAAATGTTCAAAGTCAAATCCGCAATGCGTATCAAAATTGGCTTGTTTGGCGGCTAAGAAAAGCTGTGCATGTTGTGGATTTTTAAATTGCGAAAGCAAATAAGCACATAACCGCAAAGATGATTCAAGACCTTGAAACGTCGCATTTTTGTGCATTTCAATTTCCGCTTTCATGAA
>JBGCES010000909.1:0-8861 GCA_045106545.1 Saprospiraceae bacterium | reverse complement strand
AATAAGAAAAAAAAATTGCTTGATTATCCGTCAGTTGATTAGAAATATCGCCAGATAGTTGAGGTGCTAATAATTGTTGAAAAGCGTCGTTCGATAATAGCTTTTTATCCTGCCGAATAATGGCTTGACCGTATCGAGTTAGGTCAATTACGTTCGTATATAAATCGCGACAAGGATATAATTGTACACCATCATTAGTTGCTAATTCTAAAGTGACGGAGTCGGTTGCTGCGTAATAGTTTGCAGCAAATTGCAATTTTCCAGTATCTACCGTCCAAGTCGTTTCATTCATTTCTAATGGCTCAAAAATCTGCTGCTGCGTAAAATCTGCGAACGACTGTTGAGTTACTCGTTCTACAATCAACGCCGCTAAACCTGCGCCGATATTAGAATATTCGTAAGTCATTCCAGGTGCTGTTTCTAAAAATGATACTTCGCCGTATGTTCCAGCCGTAAAATAATCATTCATAATCGGCAGTAAGGAATCGTCTTTTAAGCTATCTGCGATGTATAAGGATTCGACAAATTGCTCATTGTAAGCCAAGCCAGAGGTATGCGTTGTCAATTGCAAAATAGTAATCGGCTGCTGAGGGAAATCGGGATGATGCACTTCAAACGGCAAATGTTGATTAATCGGATCGTTAAGATTTAATAATCCTATTTCTTGCGTTTTTAATAAAGCAACGCCAATCATCGTTTTTGCAATGGAAGCCACGTATTGTTGCGTATTTACAGTATAGGGTATTTGCTTTTCTATATCCGCAAAACCAAAGGCATTTTGGTAAAAAACCTCCTCGCCATTAAATACCGCTACGGCAAAACCTGCCATTTCTTCGGCATCATAATACTCTGCTAGTCGGCTGTCCATATTTGCGGGCGTCGCATTGATTTCATCTTGCGTTTCATACATGATATAACCAATAAATGCAACCGCCAATCCGATTAAACCCAATGCTATGTTTTTTAATATTTTCATTGGCGTTTAGGCAGCTTGTTTTAATGAATCAACAATTTTAAGTTGCGACATCCGATAGGCAGGAATAATACCCGATAATACGCCAAAGAAAAGGCAAACCAAAAGGCTGTATAAAAAGACAATCGGATTAAAATGAATGATCACATCATCTAAATAACCACTATCATTAATCAAATAAATCGCTCCAATAGCTAAGAGTAAACCAATGACTCCACCAATGATCGTAAGAATAATATTCTCAAAAACGAACTGCCAGAGGATCGTCCCATTATCTGCCCCAAACGATTTGCGCACCCCGATTTCCGCCGAACGTTCCATGATGCGGCTAATGTTAATGTTGATTAAATTTAAGGTAGGCAATAGGATAAAAAGAGTGAGCAGAGTAATCAATCCCCACCAAAAATAAGTTTCACTTTCCTCTGCGGTTTCAGCATCAATTAAGTCGTCGGCATATTCTTCCATAAAATCGTAGGTCACGATTTCCATTCGATTATAATTTTCGGGATCAGGCATGACGAAGTTTTCGCCAATCTTTTTTATTTCTGCTTTAATATTCGGTAAGGCAGCTTCATTTTCAGCCAAAAAAACGGCTTGAAATTGACCGTGTAGATCCATTGGGTCACCTTCAATCTGATAAGCAGCCATATTGGTATAGGGCATAAATAAATCTAAATCAACGGTACTATGAGTGGTATTGGTGTTTTCGATGATACCAATGACCCGGAAATTTTTCCGTTCCAGTTCTATTTCTTGATTTAAATAAGAATCCGACGAACCAAAATATTCTCGCGCGGCTTTCTCGGTCATCACGACGACTTGCGCTTGATTGGCTACTTCTTGCTTTCCATAGGGCTTTCCTTCTAAGAAGGTAAAATCTGTTATCTGCCAGTAAGCTGCATCAGAATAAACCCCGTCATACTCTAATTTTTTTCCGTTTTTAAAAATACTAAAGGAAGGGCCACTATTAAAGATGGTCATGGCTTCGACGGAAGAGAGATTGCGCAGGTGTTGATCAAAAACTCGAAATGCACCGTCGCTACTCGACATAGAAACCCGATTTTCGTTAATATCATGGGTGGTATCGTACTGCATCACGCTCGCAACTAATTGACTATCAATTACAAAAGTCGTATCAGGTACCCACATACTAGTAGAAACCCTTTCTACAAATAACATCCGATCGCGTTCGGAAAGGGGTTGATAATCACCCAATTCTAAATCTAGAAAGGCAGTGATGATCATCAAAATCATTAGGGTGAAACTGATACCAAATAATGAAATAAACGTAAAAAATTTCTTGCGACTGAGGACTTTGAGGGCGAGTTTGAAATAACTAGAAAACATAGTAGAAAAGTTGTGTAAAAGTGGTTCAAAAAATAGTTTAAAAGTAGTAGCAGCGTTAATGCAATATCGTGAATGCAACTTTTACACGACATTTATACAACTTTCACACAACCTTTACACTACCTTTAACATCGCTAACCTGACTGCCGTCAAATAATCGAACTAAGCGATGTGTTTTACGCGCCATGCGCTCGTCATGGGTGACCATAATGATCGTCGCACCTTGTTCTTCATTAAGGCGAAGTAGAATATCCATTACCTCGTTGCCCATGACGCTATCTAAGTTACCCGTTGGTTCATCGGCGAGGATGATATCGGGTTGTCCGACGATGGCGCGGGCGATGGCGACACGCTGGCGTTGACCGCCCGATAATTGAGTTGGAAAATGCTCAATCCGATTTTTCAAACCTACTTCTGATAATGCTTGGATAGCTCGTTCGCGGCGTTCTTTACTCGACATTTTACGATACAAAAGCGGCAATTCTACGTTATCTAAAACCGACAAATCGTTAATCAAATGGAAACTTTGAAAAATAAAACCTAAGTGTTGATTGCGAAATTTAGCAATGCCTTTTGAGTTGTAATTAGTAATGCGCTGATCCGCGATTTCAACCTGTCCCGAAGTTGGTTCATCAATCAATCCCAATACGTTGAGTAACGTACTTTTACCGCAACCTGAAGGTCCCATAATACTCAAAAACTCACCGCGTTGCACTTCTAAATTAATGTTATTTAAGGCAGTGGTTTCGATAGTTTTAGTAGAATAAACTTTGTTGATATTGTGTAACTTGATCATTGTTTTGAACGGTTAACGGTTAACTGCCTGTTCCGTAGAATTACGGAAGTCAAAGGTGGACTGCGGCAACTTTATTTTATGATAATAAATTGATAATCAAATATTTGCAGTGATTAGGTTTACTAAACTTTGCAGTTTAGTAAACCTAATTCCATTCATTTTACAGTACTTCTTCGCGCAGGACATCGAACGCGGTCATTTCTTGATATTCAAATTCAGAATTCTTTCTTTCTATTTCTGTTCCAGTAATAACCGAACTCACATTTAATTTCCCTTTCACTTCTCCTGTCACATGAAAATAAAAGTTAAATCCAGCATCTACTTGAAAAGTTTTTCTCCAATTTTTAGTCAGTGGTATCGATTGTAATTTATTATCCTCATCGCGGTATTCGATGGTTGCACCATCGCTAATCGTGCCGCTATAATCGGCTTTTAATACTACAGAAAAGCCATCATTTGGCAGGTCAATTGATTTACTACAAGACATTGCCATGGTAGTCAATACTAAACAAGCAAGTAAGAATGATTTGAACATTAAATTTTTCATAAGAGAATAGTTTTAGCTTTAAAAATTAAATAGTTTTAGTAAAGAATTAGAATAGGGAAAAGAGACCATTTCATTGAGAGAAGAGAGATTCGTACTTGCCGTAACTCCATCTCTCCTCTCGCTTCTCTCCTCCCTTTTCCAAAAAAGTTTTAGTTTACAAAAAGCGGTTGCTGCTGAATAAAATCATACAGCGTATTGCGTCGTAATTCATAAAAGGAAATCCAATAGTTGCGTAAAGTCAATATGTAGTCGCGCAACGCAAAGTCTTTTTCTTGCTGAGCGATGCCCAATTCCGTGGTACTAATCGCACCCAAGACGAAACTCTCGCGGGCAATAGTAAAACGTTGTTGAGTCAGCTCTTGCAGTTCTTTGGCAAGTGCCAATTGTTCTTGTACCGTCTGCATTTGATAAACCGTATTTTGAATTTCGGTTGTCAATTGCTGGCGTTGGCGATCAATACTTTGACGGGTAAAATCTAGTCCAATTTGTTGCTGTTCGATGCGGGCTTTATCACGTCCCCAATTCAAAATTGGTACGTTCAAACTCACCTGCAAAAACTCTTCGCGTTGTGGATTACTGTAAATCGTTTCTACGTCCTGCGCCGAGCGGGAGTAGCCAATCGAAGCGGTCAAATCCATATTTAAACCCGCATCTTTTTGAGTACGTTCTAATTCCCGTTCGGCTTGTAAAATTTGTAGTAAATAGTCGTCATTTTCAAAGCGATGTTGGGTGGCGAACTGTTGCGCCTGTTCGTTCGTTACGGTAATTTCAGTTGTCATAGCGGGAATCTCAGGTTGAATAATTTGTTCGTTATAACTGATTCCCAAGTAGTTATAAATATTAGCGGAAGCTAAACGTACTGCCTGTTGTGCCGTCTGCTGACTGCGGCGAGCCGTTACTCCTTCCAGTTTTAGTTGTAATAAGTCGTTCTGTGAAATCTTGCCTAATTCGAAGCGCTCTTCCGCTATTTTTACTAATTCTACGTTGTTAGACAAATTCGTTTTAGCAATTTCTAAGTTTTGATTGGCGACCAATAAATCGAAGAATAAGCGACTCGCCTCCACTCGAATTTGCTCGCGGTCAAAAGCGTATTTTTTAGTCGCCACTTGCTGCTGCAATGGCGCAGTTTTGCGTTCCCACTTCCACGAATTAAAAGCAAAAAGCGGTTGCGAAATTCCTAACCGAAAAGGCAAACCATTATAAGAAGTCGCATCGTTTCCGAAATCATCAAAGCGTTGCAAATTACTTTGAAAAAATACCGTTCCACCCGTTGAGGCTAAACGCTGCGTCGCCAATACACTCACCGATGAATTGTTATTTTGAATCGGTTGAAAGGCAATCGTGCCATCAGGTTGCGTCACTTCCGAAAAACTACGCGAGTAATTCGGCAAGTTGGCAAAACCAGTAATTTGTGGTTTAAAATCCGCTTGAAATATTTGAAAATCTAACTGCGCTAATCGCAAATCCCGTTGCGCTTCATAGCGTTGTAAACTGCTGTCGGTTGCGCGTTCGAGTAAGTCATTTAATTGTAGATTTTGGGGAAGTTCGGCTTGTGCTTGTAACGAAAAACTAAACGCAAAGACGCAAAGGCGCAAAGTAAAACGGTGGATGTTTCGCACTGGAGGACAGACACTCTTGTCTGTCAATGTAGCACAAGAACCACTACTATTCAAATGCTTCCACAGCCGCGAAATCATACCGTGATTGAACTTTTGCCAAGCCTGATTTGCAATATTTTTTATAGTAGAAACTAGCATTTTAGTTAAATATTAGCATTAAAATTTTGACTCCTTCAGAGTCGTAAAAGTAAGTGTAGTTCGAGCTTCCCACCGATTCCATCGATGGTTATTCATAGTTCAATCGCGCTGCGATTATATACGTTCGAGCAAACTTGCTGGCGCGATGTTTTCAACTCGTGCCGTGTCGCTCATCTCGCTGTATTTTCACAGGTTGCAAACCTGTGCTCCATTACAGTTTCACCGTTTCCAGGTGTTCATAATCCTGCATATCGGAAATAATTAGCGTTTCTCCCTCTTGGATATTACCGCCCGTAATTTCTACGAAATCGCGATTATTTAAGCCAAACTGAATCGTGCGACGTTCGGCATTTTCACCATTGACAGCAAAAACATATTGCTCGGTTGCACCACGGAAACCTGCGCCATTTTTCACCCGCAGCACATTTTCTTTCAAGCCTGTGATGACAAATACTTCGACGCGCATATTGGGCTTCAATAACTCCTCCGCTTCGCCTGCGGGTTCGATAATGAAAGCAACGGTGTTATTTTCTACAGCAGGTAAAATAGTCGTGATTTGTCCAGTTAAATTGACCTTGCCAGCGCGAATACGAACGGGCATGCCGACTTGGATTTGGTCGCTATAGCGGTCGGAGGCGTTTCCTTCAATGCGGAAGCGGTCGAGGTTCGCGATACGCGCCAATGCCTCACCTTCGTTGACTTGCTGTCCGATATTTTCATTGACCCAAGTGACGACACCTGCGCGAGGAGCGGTAACAGTGGTTTCGTTGAGGCGTTTGCGCAACTGACGTAGTTCTTTTTCTTCAATTTCTAATTCTAATTCTAAATTGCGCCGGTCACTGGTTACGACCGATTGGCGGTATTGCAATTCATTTTCAAGTTGCTTCTTTTCTAATTGAGCAATTTGTAATTGCAGGTCGGCGCGTTCTACTTCTTCAGCGGTCGAGCCACCAATTTTTTGCAGGCGTTTTGCATCTTGCAGGCTCGCTTCCATGCCTGCGATTTGTAAGCCTTTGATCTCGTCTTGATATTTTAAATCATTGAGATTTTTATCGTATTCTAATTTGAGTTTAGTGATATTGTTGCGGCGAAGTTCTAGGCGATCTTCGATAGATTCGTATTGTAATTTGATAAACTCCTGATTCAGTTCGAGGATTTTATCGCCCGCTTTTACTTCGGTTCCAGAAGGCAGATATACTTCTTTGATTTGCGTAGCAATCGGCGCATTCACTTGCTCTTCAAAAGCAGGAACAACTAAACCCGAAGCAGTAATCGCATTTTCTACCGTTCCTTTTTCTATCCGCGCCGTAACGAATGATTTATCCGTAACCGTTGGTTTCAAAAAATACCGCAATGCAAATACTGCCGCTGCAATGCAGATTCCAACTAAAACGACCCGTCCCCAATTGCGACGTTGCTCTACTTCCTGATTTTCTATAGTGATTTGACGATCCATGATATTTAACAAGTAACGGTTAATGATTAACAGACAACTTTATAAACACTAGGTTGCTGTTACCTACAACTATACTATTAAAATGGTCGTGCCAAAATCTTAACTACTGATTATTAGCTATTTATGAAATTATTTTTTTATAATTATGTCCGATTTCGGACGAGTGGGTGTGCGATTTTCTGCAATACATCAAAATACTAATTATTTAGACATGCGATTATGTCTTATTTTGTCAAACAAAACTATCTAGATTATAAATTCTTTATCGTAAATTGAACATCCACGGTACTTAAATTCTACTTCACCTTTTTTAATAAAAAACAAAAACAAATTATGACAAAGAACCAAAACGCCTTCCGCGTTCTACCCAACGTTTTTTTTGAGCATAAAAAACGTTGTTCGCTCGTTCTCGCTTTCACTTCTACTCCATTGAAATACTTGACGGCACTACTCTTATTCCTCATTTTCACTCCGTTCCAAGCAGCTACTCAAATCAATATTGAAGCACCACCTAATTTTGTAGTAGAGCAATTTAATTTTGACCAAAATGGAAAAGTCGAACAAGTCAAGATAAAAAGCTCGATTGATACGCCAGCCGAAGAATATTCCGTTGAAATAATTGATGGCTACGTTATCATGGGAGGCGATATAGTATTGGGAAAAGAAGAAGAATTGTTGAAAGCAAAAGCCGCAATTCTCAATCTCAACAATGCTAAATGGACAAATGGAATTATACCCTATACCATTCAAGCAAATCACCCAACTCCCGACGTCATTAAGTACTCCATTAATTACATCATTGAAAATACCAATATTTGTATGGTACCTCGAACCTCTCAAGCCAATTACGTGGAATTCATTGATGCTGGAGGTTGTTTTTCATCAGTGGGTATGGTTGGTGGAAAGCAAGATATTGGTCTCAATCAAAACTGTGGAATCGGTGCTTGTATTCACGAAATTCTGCACGCAGCGGGTCACTGGCACGAACAGTCGCGCCAGGATCGGGATAACTTCGTAGAGATTAACTTTGAAAATATTGAATCGGATAAAGCATTCAACTTTGACAAATATAGCGTAGGGGCAGATATAGGTGACTATGATTTTAATTCTATTATGCACTATGGCAAAACAGCTTTTTCAACTAATGGTCAATCTACAATTGATTTCAAAACGCCGCCCGTTACGTTCGCTACGAACATCGCTATTGGGCAAAGACTTGGAATGAGTTCAGGTGATATTGCCGCTGTTAATGGCGCGTACGGAGCAATGCCAAGTTGTAATCTTATTGGTGGACTTCCCGTTAATTTAAAAATTAAAGCATTTCCATCCATTTCGATTCAAGGCACGGACGTAAACTTTTCGGGGATAGTCATTGAAAACACAGGGAGTAGTTCATCTCCCGCCACTAAAGTCTATACATTAAGGTTTACACCTGGAGATCCTTTCTCACAAATTTTAAATGAATCTAACGTACCCGCAATCGCAGCAGGAGGAGAGTATAGCGTGCCCGCAAGTATGTTTGACGCAGCTTCACTTGATGATAATTTGTACACTTTTGGCGTTTGGGTGGATGTTTTCAATCAAATTGCAGAAGGTTATGAATTCGATAACGTTTATTTTTGGGATAATCCAGTATTAACTTTGCCATTGGCAGAATGCTTAGCAAATGTGGTCATCAATTCTAACACCTCTGGCACTACCATTGCCTCTAATTCAATCAGTACCAATGGTAATGTACAAGTTGTAGGAAATGCAATTTTTTCCGCACCTGAAATTACACTTAACGCAGGTTTTAGCGTGCCTGCGGGGAATACGTTTAGCACTAGTAGCGGCGGTAATAACAATTGCTTTAACGGTGAGTCTGTTATTCGTGAACGTAGTAATAGTATTGGTGATAGCGAAAAAGTCGCTTCTACCAATGCCGAGCAACTATCTGTCATTCCCAATCCAACCACTGGACTAACAAATTTAGTGTATCAATTAGC
>JBGCES010000908.1:0-6166 GCA_045106545.1 Saprospiraceae bacterium | reverse complement strand
TTAGCAGTACGCTATTATTTATAGCACTATTCTATCAGGTATTACTATATTAAAGTATTATTCAAAAAATCGAGACTTGTCTGAGCCTGCTACCACGTATATTTTACCAAAGTTTAAAGCTATAAGGCAGATGAACCTCTATTTATAACAGAGAAATGTTACCATAGTAATACTTCGGATCAGATTTTGCTAAAATACCAGCTTAGTATAGCTATCTCTTGACCAAAGTAAAAAACAAACTCCCATTTAGGATATTTCATTAATTACCTACGCTCGAAATAAATGCTTTTTTTTGAATAAAAAAATCAATTTATCTACCCACCTAAATGCTTTAAATACCTATAAAAAAATCATCTCCTTCTACTCCTAATTTTTAGTTGTTATTCCCTGTTGAGCTACTGAAATAAATAACTTTGCTACATGTAATTTTTTTTTTTTACAAGCAACTCAATAGCTCCATCAATCGTACAGACTATTGATTACATTTCTTTAGACACAACTCCTCTCTTTTTATCATTGTCCTCCAAAGTAATTAGTTGACAACTTTTTACGCGCACTAAATAACTCACATGCAAAATCTTTCTAAAGTTAACTTATTCCTGTTTTTTCTTTTTTCAATAACAAATCTTAATGCTCAAGTCGGAATCAATTCCGATAACAGTACCCCAGATGCATCTGCAATGCTGGACATCAAAAGTACTGATAAAGGAATCCTGATACCACGGATGACGACAGCGCAAAGAGGTATGATTGCTAGCCCTGCAACGGGCTTATTGGTTTTTGATACTGATACAGGCAGCTTTTGGTTTTACAATGCTTCTCTATGGATAGATTTAGGTGTGAAAGATGATGCAGATAACGACCCTAATAACGAAATTGAATTACCTGCTATGGATGGAACGGCTGGTCAACTTTTACAAACAGATGGTGCTGGAAATGTGTCATGGACAACGCCGACTGATAATATAAATGACGCAGATAGCGACCCCGAAAATGAATATAATACAACCGTAGTGCTGGATGGAACAAATTTAGAAACGACTGATGGTGGTGGAACAATCACGACTGACTTATCGGGATTACAAGATGTAGATTGGCTAAGAGCAAATGGTGAGCAGGCAACTGGTATTGGCAATAGTATTTATACCAATGGCAATGTCGGTATTGGTACTTCTAGTCCTTCTTTTCCGATAGATATTCAAGGAACAGGCGGACAACGTCTTAGAACCTATACAAAAGATGCAATTTTCGCTGGCTTTATCGCCAAAAATTCTACCCGCGAATTCTTTATGGGCGTGCAAGCTACATATGAAACCAATGATGCTAGTTCTGGCTTTCACATCTATGACAATACCGCTAACTCACAACGTTTTGTGATTGATAAAGATGGCGATATAGGTATCGGACAAGCCAATCCAAATGCAAAACTACATGTCAATGGTGATTTTAGATTAGTAGATGGCACACAAGGACTTGGTAAAATTTAATAAAGTAGGAATAAATGAAAGTAGTCCCGATGATATGCTACACGTAACATCGAGTGGAAATGGAACACGATTACGAGCAGAAAATTCAGGTAATGGCTGGGCAGGATTATTAGCTAAAAATACCATCGGCGAAATATTTGTTGGAGTACAAGGTGCTTTTGATCATAAGACTTGTTCGTAAATAAGGAATATGAATATGACAAATAGAGATTTTCGATAGTTTGATTTAAAAAATCCTTGAATAGTCCCTCTATTGAAGTATTTTTTTGATTAAAAAAGCGGAAATATATACTGTCATATATGTGTTTATTATTTACGAACAAGTCTATACTCCAGGAGAATTACATATTTATGATAATGTAGCTGGTTCTAGGAGACTCGTTATGGATGCTGGTGGGAATTTTGGCTTTGGACTCAATGACCCAAATGTCAGATTAGACGTTAATGGAAGCATTGAATATACAGGTACAATTACGGATGTTTCTGACCGAAAAATAAAAGAAAAATTCTTACCTATTACTGACGCTTTAGCCGGCATTCTAGAGCTCAAAGGCTATTCCTACAGCATGATCAATGATAGCGAACAACGTAGAGAATACGGACTAATGGCGCAAGATGTCCAAAAAGTATTTCCAGAAATGGTAAGTACGATTGATACGGAAGGAGAATACCTTGGTCTGAGCTATATCCAATTGGTTCCAGTCTTAATTGAAGCAATAAAAGAACAACAAACTCAAATTGACGACTTAAAAATAGAAAAAGAAGTGCTTAAAAAGCAAGCAAAAAAAATCAATGATTTAGAAGTTTTAATCCATCAAATGCAAGCTCAGCTTAAGCAACAATAAATCTATTTTTTGTGGAGGCGATTCGGTTAGATCCAGAAACCTTACGTGGATTCAAGCAGTTGGAAAATGAATTTGAAAAAGCTACACGAGCACGGTTGGAACAATGTTCATGACAAGTAACTTCGTTTAAGCACCGTATTAAAATGAATGAAAAGAAGACAGATATTCTTTTTCGTAGGTCGGAGCATAAGAAAAATCAACGTACCTTTAAATTATTATAGGTGGACGATCACCTAGGTACGATTGGATGGATATTTTAGAGCGTAAATATTAGTTTTATTTTTCATGGTAGTTAAATCAAACATTTACCTAAGATAATCCGTTTTTCATGCGAATCCTATTTTCATATTTATTTTACAGTAATGTAAATCTAAAATTCTATTCATGAGTTTATCCGTAAAGCACTTTTTATTCCTATTTATTAGCCTTTCCATGGCATCTTGTGTGAGCAAAAAACAGTTTGTCACTTTGCAAGAAGAACTATCTGCTGCGAACAAAGATCTCGGCAAGTGTGGCGAAGATTTAAGTTCTTATATGAACCGCTTGTCGGCTTGTAATGACCAAAAGGCAAGCCTAGAATCAGAGTTGAAATCTCTGAAAACAGCTGCACAATTGCGCGAAGAGCAAATTACTGATTTGCGTTCGCAAGTAACCGATGCGCGTAATCTACGTGACAAGCAAGTAGAGCAAGTGGGCGACTTAACTGTCCTATCCAAAGAAGCGAATCAAAGTATGCAGAATACCTTGGCGCAGTTGGATCGTAAAGACAAATACATTATTTTATTGCAACAAGCGAAATCAAAAGCAGATTCGATCAATTTAGCTTTAGCGGTTAATTTGAAAAGTGTGCTGAAAGATGGCATCGAAGATGATGATATTGAAGTGAAAGTGGATAAAACGGTCGTATTTATTAACTTATCCGATAAGATGTTATACACAAGTGGTAGTGCTGATATTACTTCCCGCGCAGGTGAAGTTTTGGCTAAAATCGCAACGATCGTAAAAGACCGTCCCGATTTAGAAGTTATGGTAGAAGGTTATACCGATAGCCAATCGATTAACACGGCTTGTATCAAAGATAACTGGGATTTGAGCGTGAAACGCGCGACTTCCGTAGTACGTGCATTACAGACTAATTACGGCATCAATCCTAATCGCTTAATCGCAGCAGGACGCGGTGAATACAATGCGCTAGCAACGAATGAAACGGCAGAAGGTCGTGCTACAAATCGTCGTACGCGGATTATTATTTTACCAAAATTGGATCAGTTCTACGATTTATTGAATCCAGATAAGATTCCTAACTAAGAGGACGTTGGATCACTTCGTTTTTGGATGTTGGATACTGGAAAATTTTTAATAAAAATTGAATTTTCCAATATCCAATATCCAACAGCGAAGCGTTCCCCAATCCAACATCCTAATTTCCTAATTCTCTTTCACATGAATCACTACATCTACCCGTCGATTTTCTTTCGGTTCGCGCCCATCTAATACTTCTCCACGTCCTTCGATGTACATATCATCCACAGAAATACCAGTATTAGTAATGTATAATGCTACAGACTTTGCTCGCTTTTCAGATAGCATCATATTATAAACTTCTTCTCCGATATAATCAGCGTAACCAACAACTTCTACTTTAACAATATTAGAACGTTTGACACTACCCAAAAAATTATCCAATTCATCTAATACTCGACGGGTCAGACTGGAGCGATCAAAGTCGTAATAAATCGTGTATTGGAATTTATTAGTGGCTAATATCGTTTCTTTTTCTCTGGCTATTTCTTCTTCCTCTTCTGGTACAAATGGTTCGCGCTCTTCTGTCAACTGTGGTTCTACGGGAGCAACTTTTTCTGCAAGCGGTTCGGGCGCTTTGACGAGCATTTGATTGTCTTGTAGTAGAATGTCCAGTTGATAAAAGGTGCGATTATCCCATTCTGGAATCATTTCTTTACGCTGATAAGGGAGAAAGTTTCCCTCACGGATCTCAAATTCTAAAAATTCTTTGGCGGGCAGACAAATAAAGAAACGACCTAGCTTATCCGTCACAATTGGCTCACCATCTTTTACGTAGAGAGTAGTGGCAACGGGTAACTTATAAGTAGAATCTTTTACGAATCCTTCCACCAACGTAATTGGATCATTATATAGTTGTTCAGACAATTCAAAACTATAAATATCCATTCCGCCCATCCCTTCAGGACGATTGCTCGCAAAATATCCTACTTTCCCATCGGCTGCTAGAAAAAAGCCTAGTTCGCGGTGCGGGGTATTCACGGGTGCGCCCAAATTAAAAGGTACTGACCAAGCACCTTCATCCGTGCGTTGCACCATAAAAATGTCTTGTTCGCCCATGCCTAAATGACCCGTAGAAGAAAAATAAAGTGTTTTACCATCATTGGTAATAAAGGGTGCTTCTTCGTCATCGGGTGTATTGACATTATCACCCAAATTAGTGGGAATGCCCCATTCGCCATTCTGCTCGCGTTTGGACATCCAAATGTCTGTACCGCCAAAACCACCTTCGCGATTGGAAGCAAAAAACAACAAACGACCATCGCAGGAAATTGCCGCCTGTGAATCCCAGCGATCCGAGTTGGAATAACCTGTAAGGGGAGCCTCTTTATTAATTTTCGTACCGCGTACCTCTCCTGTCCAAATGTCGCAGGAACCTTTAACTTCTTCTCTTCCACAAGCTGTAAAAAATACGGTTCGCCCATCTCTAACTAGAGTAGTCATCCCCTCGTTTTCTTTCGTATTAAAGCTAATGCTTACGGAATTGCCGTTGCTCCACGCCGTACCTCGAATCTTGGCGACAAATAAGTCTTCATCCGCTTTTTCATTGCGGCGTTGCGTATAGAAAATGGTCTTGCGGTCATTAGATAAGAAAGGGAAGTATTCATCGCCTTCTGTATTAATGTTTTTACCCAGATTAAATACTTCTTTGACGCTTGAATACTGGAAAGAATCAATAGAAATCCGAGTTGCCACTATGTCCCCAGCCAAGCGGCGAACATATTTTTGTTCGTTTGCTAATTCCTTTGTTCCATTGTAGCCAAATTCTTCGATGGGGAATTTTTGCAAACGTTCATATTGTTTGAAAAAATCCAAGGCTTTCGTAAAATAACCAGCTTTGTAATGCGCTTGCGCGGCTTCATAATACATCGCTCGCGAAAATTGGGGTGCTAGAAAGAATATTTCTCGGTAAGTATCAGCTGCTTGTTTATAATCTCGCAAAGCTTCGTACGTAACTGCTAAAGCACGTTGAGCGGCGACAAATTCAGGATTATCTTTCAATGCAGCCGTGAATAATTGTCTCGCCTTTTTGAAGTTTTTATTTAGCAACGCAATTTCTCCGTCGCGATAGTATTGAGCAGCGAGTGGAGAAGTCGTAAATGACACGGGGTCTTGTGCCACCACGTTTGCAGTAAAGAACAAAATGAGAAAATAAGATAACCATTTTGCAGGTAACAAAGGTGTGATCATAAATAGTGGCTTAGGCACGCCGAAATAATTAATCGTTCATTGATAAATTTTGTGTCTGACAAAAAATGACTTAAAAAAGCGACCGTAGGGTAGCGTTGAGAACAGTTGCCAGCAGACTCATTTACTTGATTTATCAAAGAATCTAATTAAATTTTTCGGCATTACTTAATTTGTTTTTTGTGCAAATATAAAATTAATCGATGATTGTTAAATTACGATTGTTATGCCACTTTCTACTTGTAAATGCTAAAGATTAAATAATCTTACAGATAAAATGAAATTTATAATTTTATAATATTTTAAATTATTATATTTTTTAACATAAAAAAATGTATTGAATTA
>JBGCES010000907.1:0-3589 GCA_045106545.1 Saprospiraceae bacterium | reverse complement strand
GGCATTGGCTGGCATGAGGCCCGCGTGCCGACGATCGCGACCTCTGTGCCGCGTCGTGCGTTCACTTGGGTCACCAAAAAGCTGATGGGCGAGGTGTCGATCCCGATCATCACGTCAAACCGGATCAACACACCGCAGGTCGGTGAAGAGGTGCTCGCGGATGGCTGCGCGGATATGGTCAGTATGGCGCGTCCATTTTTAGCAGATGCAGATTTGGTATTAAAAGCCATCGAAAACCGTTCGGACGAAATAAATACTTGTATCGCTTGTAATCAGGCGTGTTTGGATCATACGTTTACGATGCAAGTTTGTAGCTGTATCGTCAATCCACGCGCTTGTCACGAAACAGAATTGAACTTTCACCCAACCAGTAATAAAAAGCGCATTGCCGTGGTCGGCGCGGGCCCTGCGGGTATGGCAGCGAGTACCGTTTTGGCGGAACGCGGTCACCACGTGGATTTATTTGAAGCGGATGATAAAATCGGTGGACAGTTCAATATGGCAGCCGCCGTACCGGGCAAAGAAGAATATGCGCAGACGATTCGCTACTACAACACCATGATTAAAAAGCATGGCGTGCATTTGCACTTGAGCCATCGCGTCTCAGCAGATGAATTGAAAGGTGGCAATTACGATGAAATCATCCTCGCTACGGGCGTAACACCGCGCCAAGTGAATATCGAAGGCATCGATCACCCAATGGTATTGAATTACGCAGAAGTATTACACGATAAGAAACCCGTAGGAAAACGCGTCGCTATTGTCGGCGCGGGCGGTATTGGTTTCGATATGGCGGAATATTTGACCCACAATCACGATACGGTAGCACCAAGTCTAAACGTGCCTGCCTATATGGAAGAATGGGGTGTAGATATGAATTATGAACGAGCAGGCGCCCTAACGAAACCCGCACCGACTCCTGAAGCACGTGAGATTTATCTCTTAAAACGCTCGAAAGGTAAACACGGCAAAAACTTGGGTAAAACCACGGGTTGGATTCACCGCGCGAGCCTAGCGATGAAAAACGTCAAAAACATCGGTCGCGTAGCTTACGACCGCATTGACGACCACGGCTTGACGATTACGGTAGATGGCGAACAGCAAACGCTGGCAGTAGATAACGTAATTATCTGCGCAGGTCAGGAGCCGTTACGTGATTTATTTGATGATTTAGTGAAGGCTGGTAAATCGGTTCATTTAGTTGGTGGTTCGGACATAGCAGCGGAGTTGGATGCGAAACGCGCGATTAAGGATGCGAGTTATTTAGCAGCGAAACTGTAATCTAATGTATAATAGCTTGTTCCGAAGCATTTCGGAAATTAATGTGTAATGCATAATAAAACGCCGTTCAGATAAACTCCTGAATGGCGCAATTTCATAATAATAACTTATATATTTTGACTTGGAGCAATTAGAAAACATTACGAGCGCGTCAATCTTGTACTAGCTCTACAAACCCTTAACTCTTTAACAATCAACTACTTAAGACATCCTTTTTCTTATTTTTTTATTGAATTTTTATAATCTTCTTTCTTACCAATAAGTTAAAAAATAGAAATTAGAACGATATACTTCAATAAGTTGCTTACTTTTGCATCAAGGATATTAAGTTTATATCCGATTATCTAAATTACAATTTTAATATGACTAACGGAACAGTAAAGTTTTTTAACGAGGGCAAAGGATTTGGATTCATTGCACCTGAAGATGGTGGGAAAGATGTTTTCGTTCACGCAAGTGGATTAGATGGCACTATGATTTACGAAGGAGACAAAGTTTCTTTCGAAGTGGAAGAAGGAAAAAAAGGATTGAATGCAGTAAATGTTACGGTTTTATAAACCTAATATTTAAAGTATAACATGAGGCAAGGCCGCATTGATTAGTTTCGATGCGGCTTTGTTGGTTTTTGGGGAGAGAAGATATTTTAATTTTTAATACGTAACTACCTCTTCAGAAATCACTGACTTCTGTGATTGATAATATTTTAAATATTTTTGAGTCTATACATCCATAGTCAAATATATCGTGCGCATTCTTTGAAAGAAATCCTTCTAATAAAAACACCTTATTAGTATCTTGTATATTATAAAACTCCTTTTTACATTCTGTATTACTCAAACAAATTGGCAAAATACTATTTCCTACTAATTCTATATTTTTCGCATCAATAACCTTCAAGTGTATATTAGTTTCTTCACAATCAAATAATGATGTAGTCACCTTGATAAATAACAATTCATCTTCAAATTTATTATTGGCACAACTAAAGAAGGCACTGTAGCTTACAATAATTAATATATGTAAATAATTCATTGCTTACTCTTTACAACGTAAAGCCATTTTCTGAGTAAATCTAGTAATATTCTTTCATTGAAATTTCATTTTTTCTATTTTATTTATAAAGTTAGGGCGTTGGAAAATAATACCCTACCCTCGCTAGGGTGCAGCTTTCTGCTGCGTTCTAGCTTTCACTGGGTATATTATTTCCTATTCCCTTATCTATCCAGCTATTGATAATTAATATTTTCCGACGTTTTAACACCGACTGTTTAAGAATAATTCATTACTAAAGTTAGAAAATATTTTATTATACAGTTAATCTCTCTCGGAACTTTCCCCACCCTTTCCCCCGTTACTCCCACCGAATCTAAAACCATAAATCATGAAAAACAGAATTTGTATTATTGGCTTAGACCAAGCGATGGTCAATGTGATTAGAAAAAATCATTTTGTCGGTTTAATTTAAATAAAACAACTTTTTTTCAAAAAAACATCTACTACGCAAATAGATTGCGTACTACCTCTACACCTTTGTATCATCAATAACGAAAGCGTTATAAAAGGGGTCAGGCGTCAGGTCGAAAATTGAAATTTTCGGTCAGAGGTCAGAAAAAAGAACTGACCTAATTTTGAAAAAAGAAAAAAGAGCGATACCGAGTAGTTGTCTTACTTCGATTCCAAACCTAGCACAGACACTACGTTTTCGTTCGCTCCTATTTGAAAATATACTTCGCAGGCAAGAATGCCTGCGCTCCAAAAATTCACCGATAGTGAAGTGGTCGTGTTACTTCGTAGGGATCAGGAGGTTGCAGGTTCGAATCCCGCCGACAGTTGAACAACTGACGTAGCGTAACGGTAGCGCGCCTGAATAGAAAAACCACACCGCTAATTTTCCTTCGGTGTTCTTTTGAAAAAAACAACTAAATACATTCTCTATCAGAAGTCTGAATCCCAAGCGATTAACCACAAAAAACTAGGAACTACTTGGCGGGAAGCCTGTATTGTACTGTTTGAGCGGAGCGAGTTTACAATACTAGCATTTTTGGATACTTTTTTTGCAATGCAAAAAGTAACAATACCAGGCTAAAACACAGATTGTACAAATTTTAGTACATAAAATTTGCACTAGTAAAAGCATTACATTAAAAACTTTTTCCTACTTGATAGTGACGGAATAGAGTTACTTCGATTACTCATCGGGAGGTCACGGGTTCGAATCCCGTCGGTACTACGAACTGGGGGCGTTGCACGACACAGCAATGGCTGTCTTACGCTGCCCCATGTCCAAAAAACATAGTGCCGTAGCTCA
>JBGCES010000906.1:0-17201 GCA_045106545.1 Saprospiraceae bacterium | reverse complement strand
AACTGGTGTTACTTTAAATGTCAATGTAGTAAACGATAGTGGCGAGGAAGTCTATACAGCTGACCTAGACTATGGTACAATTGGTGTAGATTCGACTGCTGAGAATCAAGTTTTCACGGAAGGTTGGACACCACCAGCAGAACCAGCAATCTATACCGTAACTTACTCTATTTCAGCGGATACTGAAGATGAAATTATGGAGAATAACTCCGTTAGTTACAGTTTTGAAGTATCCAATGGATTGTTTGCTAAAGAAAATGGCTTTACTCGTCCGGTAACATCTGCACCAGGTAACTGGGAAAATCCAGATACAGACCCACACAATATTGCTTACGGTAATCACTTTTACATCACTAATGGTACGGGTAATTTTGTGAAAAATGTATCATTTGGTATTGGTAATGCCGAAGAAGAAGGAATGACAGGACGTGGTTTAGTTTTCACTTTGTATGCTTGGTTTGACGACAATGCTGACGGTGATGCACAACCAGCAGAACGTCGTCCAGTTGGTACGACCTTATACTTCATCGAAGGTACAGAAGCCGAAGATGATATTATTACCATTCCATTTCCAGAGGAAGGCGATGAGCCAATTGAGTTAGTTGACAACACCAATTATCTGATGATGATGGAGTACTTTACAGATGATCAGCAAGATCTTGCTTTCGCAGCAAGTGAGACTTATGATTATAGTGCGATGAATTTAGCTACTGAAACGGTTGAAGTTCCTCGTTATGCTGGTTTCCTAGGAATTGCAGCTGACCTATCAGGGGAAGACTATGGCTCAGCAGGTTTTGGTCAAGATATTGTTCCTGTTGTCCGTATGGAAATTGGACCAGAATCCGATCCAAATGCAGTTGATGATTTATTAGCAGATAGCAACAAAATAGAAGTTTACCCAAATCCAACGAGCGGTGAGTTAAATATCAGCTTGGACTTAGTAGAACGTGCAGACAACGCTACTTTACGTGTCGTTGATGTAACGGGTCGATTAGTACAGCAAATGCAAATCGCTGATGTAAAGCAGCAAACGGTAAATTATAACGTTGGCAATTTAGCTAACGGTACTTACTTTTTACAATTGATTACTGAAGCAGGTACACGAACGGAGAAGTTCAGTGTGAATGCGAAGAAATAATAATTGAATGATTGTTTAATGGTGTAATTGTGAGATTGTGAGAACTACTCACACTTTCACAATTACACCATTTTACAATTAAGCTTATTTTTTTATTTCAAAATCTGCAAAATCTACTCGCCGCGTCAAACGCGCATACTCCATTGTCCGTCCTGGAAAATTATTCGCTACATCGCCACTCGCCGACTTGTACCAGCTATTTTCGATGGTTGCCCAGATCATCGTTTTCAATCGCTGTTGTATAGATTGATAGTATTCCTCCAAAACAGTCGGTTTCACTTCCATTGATTGCCACTTATTTTTAACGATTCCCTCCACTGCTTGCGCAATATATTCTGCCTGCGCTTCCGCCATTAAAATAATAGAGTTATGACCTAGATTCGTATTGGGCCCATAGAGCATGAAGAAATTAGGAAAGTCCGTAGTAGTGATTCCCAAATAGTTTTTTGCTTCTTGCTCCCACGCCGTCTGGATCGTTGTGCCATTTCTACCTTGCAAATCAATACCTAGTAAAAACGGATTGGCTTTAAAACCCGTAGCGTAAACCAATACATCGACTGCTCGTGAATCACCTTCGCCCGTTACTACTCCAGTTGATGAAATTTCTTGAACGCCACCCGTCAATAACTCTACATTTGGTCTTGCCAATGCCTGATAATAAGTATCAGAAAATAGCACCCGCTTCGCTCCCAGAGGATAAGTAGGGATTAGTTTTTGAGCGACAACGGGATCTTTAATATGGCGTTTGATATACCATTTTGTCCAATATTCCAATAACTTTCGCAACGGAGGGAATACGTTTTTCATTACTAAAAATAATGCGCCCGCCATAAATCCAAGTCGCTTGCGATAGGTTTTTAGTAAAATTGGAAACCGCGCTACTAACTTCTTTTCCCACTCCTTGTACGCCCGATCTTGCTTAGGCAACATCCAATTTGCTGAACGCTGAAAAACAACTACTTGCTTTGCGACTTTAGCAATTTCGGGGATAAACTGCACGGCACTTGCTGCATTGCCAATCACACCAATTGTTTTATATTGTAAATCTACGTCATGATTCCATTGCGCTGAATGAAAACTATCACCTGCAAAACTATCTTTCCCTCTAAAATTTGGAGTAGATGGATGATGCAATTGTCCGATAGCAGTAATTAGTATTTTACTTTCGTAGATACTGCTGTCTTTGGTAGTAATCTGCCAATAATTATCTTGCTCTTGCCACTGTGCTGCTGTTAATTCTTTACCAAATTGGATGTGCGGATAGAGATCGTATTTTTTAGCTACGTATTGGATATATTCCAAGATCTGTGGCTGCATCGACCACTTGTATTCCCAATAAGGATAAGGCTCAAAAGAAAAACTGTATAGCGCAGAAGGAATATCACATTCCGCGCCGGGATAAGTATTTTCTCGCCAAGTCCCACCTACATCCTGCGCTTTTTCAAGAATAATAAAGTCTTGCACACCTCGCTTTTTTAAAGCAATTGCCATAGCAAGGCCCGAAAAACCCGTACCGATAATAATAGCGGAATGACGCATAGGAAGAATTGAATTGTTGAATGGTTTATTTATTGAATTGGCTTAAACATCACCTAGCGGCGGTCGAAGGACGATTTCTTCCAGTACAGTGGTTTCATCAAATTGACTGATTTGCCAAATGGCTTTCGCTACTTCTTTCGTTGCCATTAATCGTTCCGTTGGCAAATCTGCCTCCTTCCACGAATCTGACCAAGTTGCACTCGGAACAACTGCGGTTACTTTGATTTGATCCTTTCGCAATTCTTCGCGCAGGTTATCCGTATAACCCAATAAAGCATACTTACTGACACTGTATGAACCACTATTCACAATCGGTTTTTTACTCGCAATGGAGCAAATATTAATAATTTGACCAAATGGTTTTTTTAAAAAAGACAAAACAGTTCGCGTTAAATAATGCACACCTAATAAATTGACCTGAAGCAGATAACTCAGTTGATCATCAGGTTCATTTTGCAATAACCCATATTGAAATACGCCCGCATTGTTAATTAAGATATCGACTGTCCCCCACTCCTTTTCTACTTGCTTACCAAAATCAATGACTTCTGCTCGCTTTGACATGTCCACCTTTTGCACCAAAATTTGTGCGTTGGGGTAGCTCTTTTCCCAAACAGATTTTATTGTTTCTAAATCATCTGGATGACGCGAACAGATCGCTATATCCGCTCCGTTTTGTAAAAATAGCTCAGCGGTAGCTTTACCGATTCCCTTAGTTGCGCCCGTAATAATCACTTTCATATATAATGCCTTTACCAGTAAAACCCGAATATAAAAAAAGGTTTATCCATCTCCACGATGAATAAACCTTTTTTTGATTGCAAATCAACCTCTAATCTAACTAAATTGATTTTATCCCTTCTGCGCCATTAGCGTGTCATTCGGAAAATATACCGTCAGATGTTGATCAGCATATACCTCAGGAATAACTAATTGGTTCCAGTTTTTAATATCATCAATTGTACATTCAAACAGCTTAGCCAAATCATTAATTGAATCGCCAATTTTTACTCGATAAGTACTTTTGAAAGAATCCGTTGGAATCGTAGTAGCGGGCGAGTAAGAATAATTCAAGCTATTAAAAATTTCCATCGCCGTTACAGGTAGAATCAAATAGTTTCCATTATTATTAGCTGGAATAATTCCATTCAAATAAGATGGATTTAATTTCTGAATCAACTTTTGCGAAATACCCGTCATAGCGGCTATTTGCTGTAGATTTAAACGGTTGTAAACCTGAACGGAACGAACGGTAGAAATGCCATAGTCAGTATAATTCGGCTGAATACCGTGTTCTTGGTAATAGTTAGAAATATAACCTGCGGCAATGATTGCTGGTACATAGTGCTGTGTCTGTTTAGGCCGCTACTGGCGAATAGACCAAAAATCACGTTGCCCTCCTGCTTTACGAATAGCTTTGTTCACATTACCTGGACCACAATTATAAGCTGCAAAAACCAAGTTCCAGTCTTGATATTTTTTATGCAAATTGGATAAATAGCGCAAAGCCGCCTCCGTGGACTTCACTGGATCCCGACGTTCATCTACCTGACTATTAATTTTTAGACCTAACTCTTTCGCAGTTCCTTCCATAAACTGCCATAGACCAACTGCCCCTACTCCTGAAGCAGCTTTAGGTTGTAAGTTGGACTCTACGATCGGTAGATACTTTAAATTTTCTGGTAGATTGTTTTTACGTAAGTGATATTCTACGATTGGTAGATAAACTGGAACACGTCCCAGCATATTTTCCGTTTGGCGAACACCATAGGTAGTATATTCAACGATACGATCGTGTACTTCAGGCGTGTAGCGAAAGTCAACTTCGCTAGAAATGAGTTCCAAACGTTGACGAATGAGATCTTCAGAAGCGATACGGGTGTTATAAAGGGTGGTAGTTAAATTGCTCCCTCTTTCTGCGCTGTTTGTACTTACTATCGTTAAGGATAGTAGTACAATCCATATAATTTTCATGGGAAATTATTTTAAAATTAAAAAATGTTCAAAAGGATATATAAAAGATCGAATAAAAAATATTATATATATAAACAAAAACTAATCCAATAGCGCGAAACTTCTTCGTGCTAGCGTTAGCTTTGCTCGATTAATTAGATAGGTTAAAAATTATAGGTTTAAACGGAAAAGAGTTAGCGAAGAGTAATATAGTAAAGCAGACTGCTGTAATTATCAAGTAGATGTATAGCTTATAAATTTTTCTTACTTGTACAAAAAATTATCCCGAGAGGTAGATTATAACGTAGTATTAATTGATTTTGAAGTGCAAAGTTATGGGTTTATTTATTACGATGCCACTCTTTGAACGTAAAAAGCGGCTAACTTATTGAATATTCTAACTTTAACAACTAAATGTTAAATTATTAGAAAACCAAGAGAACATCTTATATCAAATCAACACGAGTATCAAAAACCATATTTGCAAACAAGCATTCGAAACCAAACAAGATTTTTTTTATTTAAATTTTGATTGTTAGGCAGGACAAATATTTAAAACGCGTTAATTAAACGTTAAAGATTGTGACATTTTTTTATTGCCTCACAAGGAATAAATATGATTATCTAACATGTGAAAATGTTAATCAACAGAATTAACTACCTTCTCTCTATAACAAACTCTCTCCTTCTTTCAAATTTTAGTAAAAAAAACCATCTAGTCATAACATATAAGATAAGTTCATAACGCTAAATATGTCACAAATAATACTTAATTCTAAGTACTATTACTTATACTAATAAATGCAAAAAAATTATTAAGTATAATGTATTTGATAATCATTCAACTACTAAATTCTTACTATCAAAATAGTAGCGTATCAACACGTGATTAATTAAGACCAATTATATAAAAACAAAGCAAAACTAATATAGTAATATCTGCCAGTCAGTTTTTTAAATATTCAAACAAAACACAATAAGAAAAACATAGAAAAAAACCACTTATATGTCTAGTTAAACATCGTCACAAAAAGTTTTCATTTTTCAAAAAATAGAAAAAAAACCAATTCCGAAAATTTTGTTTTTCTAACTAAGCCCCTATATTTGTTAACAGAAGGCTACATACAACTTGTTCTTACCCTCTAGATAAAATTTTAAGCAGCATATTTGACTATTTCTGTTGGGAAATTAATACTTTACGAGATTACACATTATATCATACTAAAGGCATCCTCCTAAGACAATTATATATCCTCCTTCCCAACGCTTATTCAAATAGACTATAGCAGTTTTAGTTAGTATTTTAGTCTATTACTACTCTCCACAAAACTACGGTTTTACCATTTATTATTTGGATCAACCTATCTGTAGATACAGATAGTTATTATAATTATTTGAAGGCAATTAAAAAAAACAAACTTAGTGATTATGAAAAAAAAGGTTACACTTTCAGCACTCTTATTCACGTTCCTATTCGCAACGTTTACTGTAGATGCACAAGTCATGGAAGGCAAGCGTCTAATGAGTCTTGGACAATACAATGCACTTTCCGTAGATTTAGTACTCACAAATAAAGGCGAAGTTGAAAAAGCGTGGACCAAGTATGTCAAAGAATTTGCGCAAAAAACTAAAAAGAATGCTGCGCAAGAAATTTTTGCGGATAATGCTGCTATCGCAGCAATGAGTCGCAACACTGTAGATATTTTCTCTACTGTTAATGAAAAAGGGGAAGATACCGAACTAGTCGTTTGGTTTGACCTAGGTGGTGCTTTTCTAAACTCGCAAATGCATGGCGATCGCTACCCGGTAGCAGAAAAAATGCTCAAAGAATTTTCCATGCGCGTTTCTAAATCTGCAGTAGAATCAGAATTAGGTTCTCAGGAAGCTGATTTGCAAAAACTATCTGACAAGTTACTTCGCCTACGTCAGGAGAAGCAGTCTTTAGAAAAAAACATCATGGAATTCGCTGAAAAAATCGCGGAAGCCAGAAAGCAAATCGAAAGCGTGACAGAAGAATACAACGTAGCAAAAGAACAACGCATCGCACAAGAAGCTGCCGTAGAAAATGTTAAAGCTAAATTGAAATCATTCAACGGCGTAGCAAAAAAATAACATCAACCACAACATTTTGATTCCTATGCAATATGAGCAGTAGTTATCTCAGCTACTTAGCTATCTTGCATAGGGATCACTATTCCTTTCTATCACATCTAATACACTCCGTTTTTATCAAACTGTAGCTGCTTTTTTACTCTAAACGGTTTTATAAAAGTAGCTCTTAGTTGGTAACTAAACAAATATGCTAGTATGGACACTGTACTACACTAGCCAGTATTTTTCTATAATATAGAACGATTGTATTTGCACTGCTGATATTAAGTTATTACCGATAATAAATTAGTTCGTTTATAAGTATTTGTACGATACGTATGCTTAGCAGCTTCATGTTCTGCTCAATTAGAAACGATTACTAATAACAATTTACTGAATGGAAGACACTTCATCAACTGAATAATTCATTCCGTATCTACTCAACCTATTCTATTTAAGAATACTTACTTGGTCGGGTATCTGGTTTAAATTTACTTATGATGAGTGTTTAAAAAATATACGTAACGATAAGGCAGTCACTGATTACTAGTTAACAGTTTCTCGTTACGAAAGACGTAGCCTTCAACTTAATTACTAAGTTGCTTCCCGAAGTTGTCTAAGCGCACTTCGGGTTTTTTTATTTTCAACCAAAAAAAGCGAACAGTTGTTAGGTAAACGAAGACGTAAGTAGTAAGACAGAAATAATTCATCAACTCACGATCATAATGACCTGATTATCAGGATGAATTCATTCATTTTATCATTCACTAATTCTGTCATTGTACTTACATTTACTTAACGGTTGAACTGTTTATTATGCAAGGTACTACCATTGACGAGCAAAGAATTTGGAACTTACTAGAAACCGTAAGCGACCCCGAAATTCCCGTTTTATCCGTAGCTGATTTAGGGATCATTCGTGCCATCAATCGTGGCGAAAACGATTATGTCGAAGTAGTAATCACGCCTACTTATTCGGGCTGTCCAGCAATGAATGTAATTGAAATTAATATCCGTGCTACTTTACAAAATGCTGGCTATCAAAATGTTACGGTAAAAACAATTTTACAACCTGCTTGGACGACGGATTGGTTAACGGAACGCGGTCGCCAGAAGTTACTGGAGTACGGTATTGCGCCGCCTGTCGGTAGTAGCGTTGATAAAAATGAATTATTTGGCGACGAAAAAATCGTTCCTTGCCCACAGTGTCGCTCAGAAAACACAAAAATGATTAGTCAATTTGGCTCGACAGCGTGCAAATCAATGTATAAATGCAAAGACTGTCTGGAGCCATTCGATTATTTTAAATGCCATTAAAAAGAGGACAGCAAACAGAACATTCTGCGAACTGACAGAGAACAGATTCCTTACGATACTTATCTATTTTTCATCAACGAAGTGAGGTATCGGCTATCCTCTTCACCTTAATTCGTTTCGCTTTGGGTTTGATAAAAACCGTTTGCTCCGAAGCGATATAGAGTGTCTCGTTATCCAACCAATCCAAAGATTCAAATTGCGTAGCGAGGATGAAACTTTTCGTTCCTAGTTTCCGACTTTTCCCTTTTAGGAAATTTCCATCTACAAAATCCGAAAAGAGAAAAATCGACGCACCCGATACTGGAAAGATGCCCAGTAAACGTTTAAAATTATAAGCCAACAATGCCACCGTTTTCCCATCGGGACTAATCGCAGCGGCTGTTACTACCCTATTTTTCAAATATAAACTATCACGTAAGATCGCCGTATGCGTTCCCGCTATAGCGGGTAAAACGTAGTGTTTAGTGACATAATTTCCGCCGCGTAGTGTATTTTTAGAAAATAGATGCAAGGAGTCACTATGCCAAAATGCTCCTTCTAAATCAAAGTTTTGTTGTGATTTGTTGGGCGGGAAAGCGGTCTGATCTGGGTAGGTAAAAAGAATAGAATCTATGCGTTCTGTGGTAGGTTGGTAGATATAGATTTTTAGATCTCGTCGATTATTGCGATTATTACCAGTATCAAAAATGTAAAAATTGCCCGCATCATCGGTACTCAATTCTTCCCAATCAGTGTTGAGCAAAGGGAATAAAGAGCGTTTTTCTAATGGACATCCTTGATTATCGGTTACATATAAATTAGCTGGTGTTCCGCTATCTGTCAACCACCAAAAACGGTTTCCATTTTCGATGGAAAGTCCCGAAACCTCTTTTAACTCAGTTGGTAAACGAAATTTGCGCGCTTGTGAGAAAGCATTTAGTACAAATGAAAGAAACAGAAAAAGGAAGAGGAATTTGTTCATCATTCAAATATAAGTAAGAGGTCAGAAGTCAGACCGATAAATCTGTCAGAAGTCAGACTCTGCAATGTATTGAATATCAATTACTTGCGATTAATTCTACGTTTTTGGTAAACCATATTTATTTCTGTCCTTTTACTTATTTAGAAATAATATCCCGTAAATTAATTGCTTCAAAAACGTGCCTTATCTTTTCACCGTCACCGATCCTACTTGATATTCGCCCTCACCAACATCTAGTCGCAATAAATAATAATACGTTCCTTCGGGTAAGGGTTTACCGCTGGCATTGTGACCATCCCAGTTATTTTGGTAAGGACTCGCCATAAAGACCTGCCCACCCCAGCGATTAGTAATCACTAATTCGTGTCCAGGAAATTCATCCAATTGGTCAAAAACGAGTGTTTCATTTAGACCGTCGCCATTAGGTGTGATAATTAAGGTGGGCTGATCTTGTCCAGGCTCTACTATTTCAACTAAGAGGGCAGCTCTACGACAAATTTCAGGACAAGGAATGTTACAAACCTCGTATTCTAAATTTAGAATACCTTTAAAATTTCGATCGGGTACGACTTGAAAAACCCCCGTTGCTACTTCCGTAAATTTGATACGATTCGTTGAATTCAATATTTCAACGGTCACATCTTCAGGATTCTCAATAACATCGTTAGCAAGAAGATCAATTTCTGTGTTACTTACTCCTTTTTCTATTTTAAAATTATCATCGCTTACGCTAAATTCTGGATTCGTAAAGTTAACAACTAAGGTGTCCGTACTAAAAACTGGACAATCTGAGGTCGAAAGACTATACACAAAGAGATTATCGCCCCGTTGCAAATTCTCAGCTACGAATAAATCATCGGTGCTAGCAGTCAGTGTAGCCACGCCCAAACTACTCCATTCCCCAATAGTGCCATTAGGTGCTTGCGCAAAAACAGCGGTCGAATTCTGGCAAGTACCAATATTTCCGCTCGCTTCCGCGATACCCAAACTCGCTTCGTTTGCCACTTTCAAATCTAAATAAACCACGCTATCACAACCGTTCTGAGTAGTAAAAGTAGTCTGATATTGTCCAGTTGTGTTGTAATCTTCGCCACCAAAAGTAAAATTTTCTCCTTCGCAAATTAGTTCGGTAATCGAAGATTCCACAAAATCAACTACACTCAAATCCAGAAAAACGGTACTATCACAGCCTGACTGACTAGGTATGGTAACGACATAATTTCCCGTTTCTGTAAAGTTTTGTGTACCAATAGAGTAAGTCATTCCCGTACAAATCTGTTCCGCTACTTCCGTTTGTAGAGCGTTACCAACCTGAAGATTTAATTGTACCAAGCTATCGCAACCCGCTACCGAAGTCAGTTCTACTTCATAATTTCCTGCCGTCGTAAAAATTTCTGTTCCTACTTGATAAGAATCTCCTTCGCAGATTTGAGCATCAACGATTTGCGGTGCATCCGACTGAATTTGTAAATTCAAATTGACGATACTATCACAACCATTTATATTTTCTAATACATCTTCGTAAGTTCCTGTTTCCGTATAAACGGAAGTTCCTACCATATAACTTTCGCCCGCACAACGTGAAATATTCAAGTCCGTTATTTGCGTTTCGGCTACTGCCAAATTCAAATTGACTAAACTATCACAGCCGCTCGTCGCGATCAGTTGTACCTGATAATTTCCAGTAGCTGTAAATACCTCCTCCCCAACCCGATACTCTTCGTCAGAACAGATATTGGCATTTACCTCAATTTCGATAGCATCCACAACTAATAATTCGAGATAAACGGTGCTATCACAACCCGCTACGGATTGCAAATCAGCAGTGTAAGATCCTGTTTCAGAATAGGTATTGCTACCTACACGAAAAGTCGTTCCTGCACAAATTTGTTCATCCAGATTCGTTTCTAATTGTGGGAGAACTTCGAGCGATAAATTAATGATACTATCACAACCAGCTGCGCTAGGAAGTTCGATTACGTACGCTCCACTCACACTATATTCATCATCTCCAATGCGGTGTATTTCTCCATTGCAGAGTGTAATTTCTTGGCTTTCGGTACGATTTTCTGCAATAGTTAGATTTAAAAATACCGTACTATCGCACCCCGTAGCGGTCATAAAGGTAAATTCATAATCACCACTTGTGGTATAGGTTTCGTCACCTAAAGTATAAGAGGTTTCATCGCAAATAATTTCATCTAAATTCGTCGTCAGTGCATCATTTACCATCAGATTTAAACGCACCACACTATCACAGCCATTTACTGCCGCTAAGGTCTGTTCATAAAAGCCCGTTGCAGCATAATTGACATCACCAATGCGATAACTACTACCCGCACAAATCTCTTCATCCAAATCTGTCATGATCGGTGGGCAAGTAACTTGTATAGTAATCGGCGCAGATTGTAAAACCAAATCAGGCGCACTTGCATTGGTAATGGTACAGGTATAAACGCCTGCATCCGCAAGTTGCAGATTCGTAAAATCTAATTGATTAACACCAGTCAAGTTACGGTAAGCTACTCCATCTTTCCGCCATTCATATTCATTCTCGGTCAGATTGGCATCAATACCGAGTTCTATGCTATAATTATCACCTTGTATGCGGCTAACAATAGTAGGTTCTAAAATTTCTTGCTGGGGAGCATAAATGTAGTTTGGAACATTACCAATGTTGGGAAGAATATCGTCGAAGGAAAGTTTATTACCCGCTATATTTAAATCATCCAAAACAAATAGACTAGAAAATTCTAAAGCGAGGGTAAAATCATTATCATCCAAAGCCAGTTCTTCTAGTTGTGGCAATCCATCAAAATCAGGAATATTACTAATTAATTGATTACCAGACAGGTATAATTTTTTTAAAGTTGGAATTTGAATATTTGGCAGCGTTCCAAGCAAACCATTTCCCGTTTTTGTTTCATTGACTCCATCCACTTGCCCATCTAAATCAATCGTTTGTAAACAACCTTGATTATCCAAAATCACTCCTTCCCAATAATTAATGGGACGCGAAATATCCCACGGACTCGTCCAATTGGCGCCATCCGTGTCATCATATATTTGCCTCAATGCTATCGAATCACGTTGTCGGCAAGCTGGAGCAATCACAGATATACGTCCCACACTAGTAAAAAATCCAATATTTACCCCTGGTGCGTTTTCTCGACTGACATTGATTGCTAAAGGTGTATCCGTAAATT
Source organism: Saprospiraceae bacterium (assembly GCA_045106545.1). Classification (GTDB taxonomy): domain Bacteria; phylum Bacteroidota; class Bacteroidia; order Chitinophagales; family Saprospiraceae; genus JBGCES01. Next base: position 4,996 of record JBGCES010000906.1, on the reverse strand, counting down.
CAATTGGTGTACTTAACCCTCCTGCTGCTGCTTTGGTACGAAAACGTATTTTAAAAGAAGGTGAATTATCAGGTATGGTTTGCGAAAGTCCCGTAGGTGTTTGCCAATCTACCATTAACCGCCCTAAGAGCGTCTGCGATTGATCGATGTTATTAATATTCATCCCGAATGGCTGACGAAAATCCATTACGTCAATAAAATCCACCACCGCTGGATCCCAATTAATGGAGTACTGCGTCGCTAAAATATCTGTAAAATCATCTAGGGTTATTTCAACGGTAACTACGGCATTAGCGGGAACGGTATGCCGAGTTGCCTTGATCGTCGGTTGCGCCCAGACGGAAAAGTAGGTACAAGACAGGATTACAATGAGTATAAAATTACGCATATTAACAGGTGTAGTAAATCGGTTTGGTGTTGCCGTGTTTAACGAATTGAATTAGCGCGAAGTACTTCTGCGCTTTGTTAAAATTCTTTTCTCTTGTTTAACGCTGAAATAATAATTTAAACAATAATAAATGACGTTGGAAGTGTGCTGCTACCTAGCAAAACAGCCTTAAATAGAAGTTTAGTAGCGGTGAGGAAACGACGAAAAAATCATTCGCGTCTAAAAAAGTTGAGTAAAAAAGGTTTTTGTTTGCTGTCCGCAAAATTACTAAGGATAATGGGAAATGAAAAATACAGTTCTGTTAATCTATATGAAAATGATGAATATTTATGTAAAAAGAGCGTATGAATGTACATCAGTAAAGCAATCCGTCAATAAGGTGCTCTATTTTCTGATTTTGTATCTCCATACTATTTGACTAATTTTGCCGACCAAACTCACCTACACTTTCCCTTTTTTCAATGTAAAAATCTCGGTTGACCATCCACTTTTCAGGGTCAACTATCTACCAATTAAATAAACTATGGGTAAATTTTCTACTACTATCATTTTATTGTTCAGTCTTTTCCAATTTCAAGCTACTGCCCAAGAAGCAGTCGTAGATACGACCGTCTATCAGATAGTCGATCAGCAACCACGATTTCCTGGCTGCGAACAATTGGATACGACACTTGCCGTTATCAATCAATGCTCACAAGCAAACTTGTTAAGTTTTGTTTATAAAAACTTACGTTATCCGCTCGAAGCACGGCAAAACGGCAATGAAGGTACGGTAGTTGCCAACTTTATCGTCGAACCAGATAGTACTATTTCAGATGTACAAATTGTACGCGATATCGGTGGCGGAACGGGTGGCGCAGTTTTGGAATTGGTCAATGTGATGAATCAGATTGGTGTACGCTGGACGCCTGGTAAAAAGCAAGACAAAGATGTACGGACTCGTTTTACATTACCCGTCAAATTTAAATTGAAAGAAGCGCCGCCTTATATCATGTCGGGACGCGATACGATTTACACCACCGTGGATACGCCCTTAACTTACGCAGGCGGCGATGCAGCATTAGTAAAGCATATCGATGAAAAATTAGAATATCCTGCAGTAGGCAATGATAGTTGTATGATTGGCGCGATGGATGCTCAAGTGTTAGTAGAACGCAGTGGTAAGGTGCGGATTTTAGATTTGAGTGATTATAGTAATCTCGGTATCGACTATCAATTTACCGCAATTAGCGCGATTACTTCTACCATTGGAAACTGGACGCCCGCTATGTATCAAGGACGAAACGTACCAACATCAACCAATATTCGTTTAAGTTTCATTCCGACGGATACCGAAAAATGTAAAACCACTATCGAAAATTTCCGACGGGCGAATGACTTAGCCATCGAGGGTGCTGCTTTGTATGAGCAAGAAGAGAAAGAGACTGGTCTGATGAAATTAAGTGAAGCGATTGATTTGTTTCCAGATAATGCTGAATTTCTCTACACACGTGGGCAAATTTATCTCAACGATAATCAAATGCCCGAAGCCTGCGCCGATTTAACGAAAGTAAAAAGCATTCTTTCGGTAGGCTGGTTTGATAACATTTTGCCTTTGATCTGTAAGTAGTTTGAATGAATGAATGAATGAATGAATGAATTTGATCAACCCAATTAACTAATTCTCCCATGCACAGATTTACACTACTGTTAATCATCTTATTCATAATCAACGATTTATCTGCCCAGCAGCTACCGATTTTTACGCAGTATCGCGAAAATCACAGCTTGCTCAATCCAGCCACGATTCCTTCTAATTTTATTCAATCAGATGGCTATTTAACCAGTGAAGTAGGGATTTCTTACCGTTACCAATGGATGGGTTTACAAGATGCGCCGCGTACTTTCACCGCTCGGTACGACCGTGTAGTGGACGATTATAACTTCACCATCGGAGGCACTTTATTAAGTGACCAAACAGGACCAACGGGTGTAAATGGCGGATTACTGCGCTATAGTTATCAACTTGCTGCGACGAATAATCTAACAGTTTCTGTAGGATTAGCGGGCGGGGTTTTACAATATGCTTTTCGCGGCAGCGAAGGGATTGTACGCGACGTAGGGGATGAAATAGGCGAAATGAATTTCAACCGCACACAAGGAGAAGTACAATTAGGTATCTTTTTTATTAATGAAATAGGTCGGGCTGATAAACTCTACGGCGGACTATCCGTTCCACAGTTACTGAATTTCACTATCAGTTCTTCTACCGCTGAGAATATGCCTTGGGATCGCGAACCACATTATTACGCGACTTTAGGTTGGATAAAAAATATTAATGGCTACGGTACGAACGATTTATTTATCGAACCAACCTTGTGGTTAAAGTATGTTCCTAACGCACCTTTGCAGCTAGATGCTAACTTTCGTTTCCAAATGGTGGAATTATTTTGGTTAGGAACAGGTTATTCGATGAGCATGGGCGAAGCGTTTTCCAGTAATAACGTACATTTGGAAGCTGGTTTCATTATTGGTGAACTGGCAGGTTTGGATGGTAAAAATCTAAAGATCGGTTATGGCTATGGACGAGGAATCAATACTTATGGTCCTCGTTTTGGAAACACGCATGAGATTAACTTGACGTATAGTTGGGAATAATTAAATTGGAATAAACACACTTATCAAAATATATATGGCAACGAACGAATGGAATTTAGGCGAAGAGCAACAGAAAAAAGGACTCAAACGCGAAATTGAACACGCCGTATTAGTCGGACTAGTGCATAAGGATCAAACGCTCGAACAAGTAGAAGAATACTTAGATGAATTAGAATTCCTCGCCCTAACTGCGGGCGCAAAGACCGTAAAGCGTTTTGTACAAAAATTAAAACATCCCGATCAGCGTACCTTTGTTGGAAAAGGTAAACTGGAAGAGATTCAGGAATACATCGAAAATCATGAGGAAATCAGCTTGGCGATTTTTGATGACGATCTATCAGGTAAGCAAGTAGGAATTATTGAAGAGCGGTTGAAAATAAAAATTTTGGATCGCAGTAGTTTGATTCTCGATATTTTTGCGAGTAGAGCACAAACGGCACAAGCCAAAACTCAAGTAGAACTCGCCCAAATGCAATACCTCCTTCCTCGATTACGAGGACTGTGGACGCACTTGGAACGTCAGCGAGGAGGTATTGGAATGCGCGGACCGGGTGAGAAAGAAATTGAAACGGATCGCCGGATTGTGCGCGATAAGATTTCCTTATTAAAAAAGAAATTAGAAAAAATCGAGCAACAAAACTTCACGCGGCGCAAACAGCGCGGCAGTTTGATCCGCGTTGCTTTAGTAGGCTATACTAATGTCGGCAAATCTACTTTGATGAATTTGCTGAGCAAATCTGACGTTTTTGCTGAAGATAAGTTATTTGCGACACTAGATACAACCGTTCGCAAAGTCGTTTTTGAAACCACGCCTTTTCTCCTTTCTGATACGGTTGGTTTTATCCGCAAGTTGCCGACTCACCTCATTGAAAGTTTTAAATCTACCCTTGACGAAGCACGCGAAAGTAATATTTTGCTCCACGTCGTTGATCTTGCTCATCCGCAGTACGAAGATCAAATTCGTACCGTCAACCAGACGCTGCGGGATTTAGAGGCATTGGATAAGCCGACCTTATTTATTTTTAATAAAATGGACGCTTATCGCGAAAAGTATTTTGATGATTTTTTGGATGCGGAAACGCAACAAGAAATAGAAGGTGAATTGAAGAAGAATTTAAAAAATGAGTTTGAACACGACAATGTATTGATTTCCGCTTTACAAAAAGAAAACATTGCTGCGCTACGTGCGAAGTTATTAGAAATGGTGAAAGAACACTACGAGGAACGCTATCCGTATCAAGCTAAGCAATGGTAAATACAACGAGTATTGCTGACAGAGTTAGCGAATGAGATAATTATAATTGAATAAATTCACCCTGATAATCAACTAGTTATGATTATATAGCTGGTGAATTAAAACTGTCTTACTACTTAGTCTTCGATATTTCGTGAATCTGAACCAGATACTAATTAGCGAAAAATCATCTCGCTATGCTTTCCAATTCAATACAACTTTCACATGAAAAACATCTTACAGAAATACGCCCATCTTCTTGTTAACTACTGTTTAGAAATCAAAGAAGGCGACTGGCTCTATGTGCGTTCTACGACCCTAGCCGAGCCATTGATCCGCGAGGTCTATCGCGAAACGTTGCGTGCAGGTGGACATATAGAAACCAATTTATCCGTACAAGGACAAGGACGAATTTTTAATCAAGAAGCCGCCGAGCATCAATTAAAAATGGTATCGCCTTTTTATCAACATGCTATCGAAAAGTTCGATGCTTACCTATATATTCGTGCGCCATTCAATCTACGGGCAGGGCAAAATAATGACCCCGAAAAAGGTAAAATTTCGCAGCAAGCCCATCGCGAGATTAGTAAAATCTATTCTCAACGAACAGCTACGCGCGATTTACGACGTAATTTATGTCAATATCCGACCATTGCTAGCGCGCAAAATGCGGGTATGTCGCTGGAAGAATATGAGCACTTTGTTTTTAATGCTTGCAAATTATACGCAGACGATCC
>JBGCES010000905.1:0-3473 GCA_045106545.1 Saprospiraceae bacterium | reverse complement strand
AATGTTATTTTTTCGACCTTTATCCACTTTGGTTAAAACTTACCTAAACTCTACATAATGACGAGCGTAACAGCATTGATCGTTGATAATGATTTTCAAGCGGCAAAACACCTTAAAAAAAGTCTTCTATTATTGGGCTATCAAACAATAGAAATTGTTGATAATTCAGCGGAAGCATTAGAGATCATCTTCGCAGAATCGCCAAATCTGGTCATTCTAGATGTAGAGATCAAGGGCAAACTGAATAGCATTCAATTAGGTAAGCGCTTACAAAGCTATGATATTCCTATTCTATTTACGACTTCCGCCACACATCCTAAATATTATCAATTCTCCCAGCAGGCGCATCCTACTACCTTACTCGCCAAACCTTATAACACTGCTACATTAGCCTCTGCTATAAAAAGCACCCTCAATCATCCCAATTCTGATGCTCCGATCTCTAGCAGCGATAATAATGATAGTATTTTTATTAAACATAATAATAGTCTAAAACGCGTACCGCTCACGCAAATTAACTTCATCCAATCTGAAGGCAATTACAGCCTTGTTTATACCAAAGAAAGAAAATACGCCATAAAGATTTCTTTACGGCGTATCCAGAATGAGTTACCTAAAAATGTATTCATTCAAATTCATCAACGGTATGTTGTTCCGATTGACAAGATTTCTAACATTGAACTTTCATCAGCAAAAGTAGTCGTGGGTGAAAATACCTTTCCGCTCGGTAGAACTTACAAAGCAGATTTATTAGAGCACTTTCATTATCTTAAATAGTCGATAAAAAAATTACTTAATTGATTCCAGCTGATAATCAGTAGGATTTAGCTGTACATCATTATCAAGCATGAATTTTCCTTGAACATTCTGGGTGAATACTTTCAATTTTTCACTTTTACCTTTTTTGCGTTTCTGGATAATGTCAAGTCGAGTATCTCCATTCACGTCCTGAATCCAACTATCCATCTGCCGACAACCAGCTTCTTTGCATTTTCGATTGGCGAGCATCATCACTTTTGCCAGTTTAGTCCCTGCCAACTCGTATATATCCAAAACAGGGTTTCCTTGTTTGTCGGAAGTACGTATAATGTAATACTCACCACCTACGCCACGTATATTTTTAGTGGCAAATAACTTACCGTCAGTGCGCAGTAACGTGCGGCGCAATTTGCGCGGCAACATATCCGTAAAAGAACCAGTAATGTCTGTTCCATAATAAAAATATTCCTCATTCTCCTCACCAATAGCGGGCGCATACACGTGCAAATTTCCTACATTCGTATCATCAAATACTGAAATAAACGCAGTTGCCTTTTCGCTAGTTGCCTGATTTCTAGCAGGATACGGCTGGTCAGTCGGTGTTATTTCCAACGCTTGTTGCTGTTGGGCAATACTCACAAAAGGAGAAAGTAGAATAAGAATGATAGCAATGAAATTAAGTGTATTTTTCATATTCGATTATTTTTAATTAAAAAACTTCATCTATAAATCGCGAAAGTCAATCCTAATGTTCATTGCGCAGCGAACATGATAAATGATGACACGTTTAAGCAACAACTATTCGTAATATAGTAACACTAATATTTATGGCAAAGAAATTTGATGTAATCGTAATTGGCAGTGGACCAAGTAGTGGACAGGTCATTTCACAGCTTCTAAAAACTGATAAATCCATTGCTAGTATTGATTATCACTATGGCGGTACTTGCGCTCTACGTGGCTGTACGCCTAAGAAAGCAATGGAAAATATTACGACTCAAGTTTGGATGGCTAAGGCAGCACAAGGCAGTGGATTTCCGAGTTTTTCGGGCGAAGCAATTTGGGAACAATTAGTGACCCACCAGCGTCGCTTTACCGAATTGGTTACGGCAAATAATAAAGAACAGTGGCGGGAACAAGGCGTGACGGTAATCGAAGGGAAAGCACGATTTACGGGTAAAAAAACACTTGCCGTAGGCGAGGATCGCTATCAGGCTAAACATATCGTCATCGCTGCGGGAGCGAAACCACGTTCACTGGATATAGACGGAGCTGACTTGATGTTGACCAGCGCTGATTTCTTTAATTTACAAAAACTACCTCGCTCCATCGTGTTTGCGGGTGGCGGATACATTGCCTTTGAGTTGGCTCATATTGCTGCGGCGGCGGGAAGTAAGGTGACCATTTTGAGTAGTGAGGATAAGCCGCTGGGAATGTTTGATCCCGATCTGGTTAGTCAGTTGATTCAATCTGCTTTAGCGAAAGGAATCGATATTCAACTAGGTAAAAAAGTGATCGGGGTACATCGCAGAGGAGATAAATATATGGTCGTGTCCGAAAATGCTAGTACCGAAGCCAAATCTACTTTAGTAGCTAATGGTGTCTTTAACACCACGGGTCGAGTGCCCAATATTGCATCACTAGATTTGGAAAAAGCGGACATCGAACATGACGATTCGGGTATCGAGGTGAACGAATATCTGCAAACCACCAATAAAAACGTCTATGCGGTCGGTGACATTATTGGACGCTATCCACTGACTCCCGTTGCGGGTTTGGAGGGCAAAAAAGCCGCACAAAATATCATCAAAGCCAAGAGTGCAAAGATGGAATACATGTGCGTACCAACGGCACTTTACACATATCCTAAACTGGCAAGTGTTGGTAAAAGTGAAAAAGAGCTACTGGAGAAAGGGATTGAATATCAAAAAAAGCAAGGCAGTACCCGCGACTGGTTAACTGAAAAATCAATTAACAACCACTACGCTGGTTATAAAATTCTTCTGTCCGAAGATGGCGAGGAAATTCTCGGCGCGCATTTAATGGGAAGTCACGCGCACGATGTAATTAATATTTTCGCTTTAGCGATTCAGATGGATATTCCATGTAGTAAAATTGATAATGCCATTTTTGCTTATCCTACGGCGATGAGCGATGTGCAGTCGATGTTAAGCTAAAGAAGTTTTGGGTTTTGAGTAACGAATCTTGAGTAGAATATTATTCAAAACGCCTAATTCAAAACCCAGAACTCCTACTACAGCTCTTCTATATTTTCTAAACACCACTCCGCCCGTTTTAATACCTCCACTTGCCAGTCACTGTCCATCCGATCCCACACTCGGTACATCATTCCAATCCGAGGATTTTTACCCAATTTATCGCGATGTCGATCATAAAATTGCCAGTACAAACTATTAAAAGGACACGCCTTCTCCCCCACTTTTTCTTTTTGGTTATAAACGCAATTGGTGCAATAATGCCCTTGTTTGTGCATATAATTTGCCGAACCGACGTAAGGTTTTGTTCCCACAATTCCGCCATCAGCAAATTGCGACATGCCGCGTGTATTCGTGATTTCTACCCACTCAATCGCATCAATATAAATTCCCAAATACCATTCATCCAATTCGTCAGGAGAAATTCCAGCCAACAAAGCAAAATTTCCAGTCACCATTAATCGCTGAATATGATGCGCATAAGCATAATCCAAAGAC
>JBGCES010000904.1:0-26149 GCA_045106545.1 Saprospiraceae bacterium | reverse complement strand
AGTGCCTACGGTCTCTTTTTTACTCATTGTTGAAATTTTAGATTTTTGAATCTTATCATTGTCGGTTTTTGTTGAATTACAGGCTACGATAAATACTGCAAATAATAGAATTGAAAATATTTGTCTTATAATTAAAAAATTATTACTTTTATTTTGCAAGCAAAGCTATATAAATAACTTGCGTTTTGCAAGTAAAAATAAAAATAAATTGCATTTTGCAAGTAAAAATTAATCATTTTTTAACATGAAAGAAAAATTTAGATGTGATTGTCCCTTTACCTCAGCCTTGGATGTCTTAGGTGACAAATGGATGCTGGTGATTGTAAAGCAGATGCTGGGAGAAGGCAAGGAAACTTTTAAAGACTTTATAGAAAGTGACGAAGCAATTGCCACTAATATCCTTTCAACCAAACTAAAGCTGTTGGAAGAATTTGGTATTATCATAAAAACCAAACGACCAAATAATAAAAAGACCAACCTTTATCTCTTAACGGAGAAGGGTTTGGCTCTAACTCCTATACTTGTAGAATTGGCGAATTGGAGTGATAATCATCTCAGGGATATTCATCCGAGCATTATAAATGAAGAAAGAATGGAATTTCTAAGGAATGACAAAGTAGCTTTTGCAAATATGCTGCGGAAGAACTATGAAGAAAAACTGGCTACTACAATGTATATAGAATAATACACCCCGCTCGCCCCCAGTCTTCGCAGCACAGATCACCAGCGCACCTTACTCGTTTGTTCGCGCGAGGTCTCCGCCCCGTGTATATCTAGCTGTGCCAACTATTTTTTTTATCGTTACTTATTTCCATACTTTCATCTTTTATCAACAAAAGTTACAACAATACATTTTTACAATAAGGCGAAATTGGATGAGCAGTATTAGATTAAGGAGCGACGAAATAATTAAAATGAGCAGTTAAAGAAAGTTAAGGTGTTTAACTTCTCTCCTAGCCTACTCCGCAGCATTGCGGAGACCAAAGGGAAGAATTAATTATTTCGGTGTGGCTAAGTTATTTTTTACCATTACTAAAATTAGCTTTTCTAACTTTTACCTTTACCTTTGCGCTGCTCATTGGGGTGCTGTCCACAGACGGCTGAGATAATACCCATCGAACCTGCCCAGATAATACTGGGAAGGGACTTGAGTTTGGAAAAAGCTGGTTGTTTTTTAGATTGTAAGTACAATGACAGAATTAGAAAATGATATAATGAATATATTCACCCTGATAATCAGGCAACTATGATTTTTTTGTTATTGAATTAAATCTGTTTTACTAAGTAGATTAACTACAAACTAATCACTACCAACTTCCCTTCCTCCTCTCCTCAATGAGTTGTTTTTTCACTAAAAGCAACTTATAATGCAGCAATTATTCACACTTCTCATTCTTCTCTTTTCCATTTCCCTATCTGCTCAACACACGCTAGTCGGTATTGTTACTGATCAAGCAGGTGAAAAGCTTGTCGGCGCAAACATCTATCTGAAAGAGTCCAAACAAGGTGACCAAACGAATACTGATGGTCGATTTACGATTAAAGATGTGCCGACAGGAGATTACACCATCAAGATCAGTTACGTCGGTTTTCAAACGTTCACCCAAAATATTTCATTAGGTGATAGTTTTGAAAAACACATCCTCAATTTTCAATTGAATGAAGCGACCTTAGAAATCTCCGAACTTATCGTCAGTGCTACGCGCGCCGAAGCAAAAACGCCCGTCACCTACTCGGTGGTCGGTAAAGAAGAAATCGAACAAACCAACCTTGGTCAAGATGTGCCTTATTTGCTGCGTTGGACACCTTCGACGGTTGTAACTTCCGACGCAGGGACGGGTATCGGCTACACGGGCATTCGCATTCGCGGTTCTGCGCCGTCGCGTACCAACGTTACGATTAACGGTATTCCGCTAAATGATGCCGAATCACAAGGCGTTTTTTGGGTCAATATGCCCGATTTTGTCAGTTCTGCTCAGGATATTCAAATCCAGCGCGGGGTCGGAACTTCTACTAATGGCGCAGGCGCATTCGGCGCGAGTATCAATTTGAATACCAATCAAGTGAATCGCGAACCTTATGCAGCTATCGCGGCATCAGCGGGTTCATTTAATACCTTGAAGGGAAATGTCCGCTTTGGTTCGGGCTTGTTGAATAATAAATTTACGCTGGACGGGCGGCTTTCTCGCATTACTTCTGATGGTTTTATTGACCGCGCTTCGGCGGATTTGCAATCGTATTATTTGTCGGGTGCATTTGTGGGTGAGAAAAGCGTATTGCGCTTGATTGCTTTTTCGGGTGATGAAGTGACTTATCAAGCATGGGACGGTGTTCCAGTACAATATATCAATGATGAAGAATTGCGCACGTTTAATAATGTCGGGCAAGAACGGGCAGGTTCTCCGCATCCCAACGAAGTGGATGACTACGGGCAAGATCATTATCAGGCATTATTTTCATCGCAATTTAATCCGAATTGGAATTTAAACTTAGCGTTACACTACACGAAAGGAGCAGGATTTTTTGAGCAATATAAAGCAGGTGAAGATTTTGCCGACTACGGTTTAACGCCGATTCAGATTGGAGAAGAAGTAATCAATACCACCGACTTGATTCGCCGCCGCTGGTTGGATAACGATTTTTACGGGACGACTTACAGCGTTAATTATCAAAATAATCCGCAGACGCTAGGTCTGACCGTTGGTGGCGCATGGAATCGCTATTTGGGCGGTCATTTTGGGGAAGTCTTTTGGGCGCGGAATGCCTCGGAAAGCGAACAAAATCAACGCTATTATGATAACAATGCCGAGAAACGCGATTTTAATATTTTCGCGAAAGCGAATTATCAAATTACCAACTTACTCAACGCTTACGCGGACGTGCAATTCCGTCGCGTGGACTATGAATTTTTAGGTTTTGATAATAACTTAAATAACATCACGCAAAGTGCAGATTTGAATTTTTTCAATCCCAAAGCGGGCTTATTTTACGAATTAGATGATCGCACAAATATGTATGCTTCTTTTGCTGTTGCGAATCGTGAACCCAACCGCGACGAGTTTACCGAATCTACGCCCAACAGCCGTCCCCGTCCCGAAACGCTCTACGATACAGAACTTGGTTTCCGCAAATCATGGAACAAAGCGGCGCTAAACATCAACGCGTATTACATGGATTATACCGACCAATTAGTCGCAACGGGTGAGTTGAATGACGTAGGCGCAGCGATCAATGTCAACGTGCCTAAAAGTTACCGTGCAGGAATCGAAATTGTTGGTGGCGCAGAATTGGCAACGGGTTTAAACCTGAGTGGAAATGCGACTTTTAGTCAAAACCGAGTACAGTCTTTTACTGAATTTGTGGACAATTGGGATACAGGCGGACAAGATCAAATCATACATAGCGATACAGACTTAGCGTATTCGCCTAACGTGATCGCAGGTGGCGAATTAGCTTACGAATTATTACGCAATAACAAATCTAACAATTTGACTATCAGTTTATTAGGAAAATATGTAGGTGAGCAATTTTTAGATAATACGTCCAATGAAAATGTAAAATTAGACGCTTATTTCTTTAGTGATTTACGTTTCAATTATACGTTAAAACCTTCGTTTGCCGATGAAATTAACTTTACGCTATTAGTGCGTAATTTATTCGATGCCCGCTTTTCTACTAATGGCTGGAATTACCGCTACGTCTCAGCGGGTTATGATGGTCGCGGCGACGATCCTTACATTGAACTGGAGCAAGGAGATACGTATCACTATCAGGGATTATATCCGCAAGCGGGTAGGAATGTGTTGCTGGGCGTAGATTTGAAATTTTAAAAAACTCGGTACTCTGCGTACAGGCCTTTTATAAAACGACTCTACCATGATAAAAGATAACCAATAACTGCATTTAACCGAATGCAAGTCTTTTTTGTTAAAAGCGACATCGCCTTTGGGTGGTGTCGCTTTTTTTTGTTAAATAATTATCACCGATCGCGCAGTCTCTCCGACCTGTGCGTTTTTATTTTTTTAAAAAAAATCTCCCACACAGGGTCACCTTTCCCTAAAGCTGCAATTAAAGGGAAATTGAAACTTAATACTAAGAAAAAATAAAAAACTAATTATCATGACAACTATCAATTTCAAATCAATCGCAGCTTTATTTATCCTCGCTTTATTCGCTTTGACTTCTTGTCAAAAAGAAGATTTGATGGCAGATTTAAATCCAACATCTACCCAACAATTAGCAACTGACCGTAATGTACCAACTAGCGGAATTCATTTTGTTAATGACGAGGTAAAAACCGAGGCGACTTGGGAAATGATTCAAGAAAACGTGACGGAACGTAGCCGCTACCTATACTTATTAGAATGTGGCGCGGATTATAATACGACAACCGTGGGCGAAGGCAGCACTTTAGATACCGACCACTACCCTACTTGCGTCGATGAATATGGCGACCCATTTACGGGCAATGATATGATTTATCATTTGTCGATTCCTGCTACTCCTGAAGCGATTATGACGCACACTTTGACACTCTCCGAAATGGAAGCAGACCTTGATTTAATGGTTTTTGCGCTAGATGCGAACGGTCGCGTAACGGAATGTAAAGCACTGAGCATTACTATCGGTATGGACGATGAGAAATTGGAAATGCGCGATATGGCAGCAGGTTGCTACCTCGTAGTGGTAGATGGTTACCAAGCAGGTGTGGAAGGGGCGTATAACTTGACCTTAGATTGTACCGCAGTTTCTTCCAATCCACCAAGCATCAGCGAAATTGACATCAACATGGCGGAATACGGCTTCGATGGAGAATTACTAGGTGCTTTCAATCAAATTTCGGTAACCGAATGGAAGGAGTTTGGTAAAGATAATAGTGAATTCAATTTCACGGAAGTAGGACGCGACGAATCGAGCATTTACCTAAGAGACGATAGCCGTGGAGTTAACATTCAATTGAATACAGCGACGCAAAAAGTAATGTACAGCGACGATGAAGGTAATACGTTTGAACTTTATGACATTATAAATAGTTCGGCAAAAGTGAGTGGTTTCTTAGCGAGCAAAGTGACTTATGCAGCAGGTGACTTTAGCAGTACTACGGATAAAAATTGGGTAGAATCAAACGCAACTGGTACACACCACTTTGTAGAAACTGCTCGCGATATTTGGAGTATTTACTTGCGCGATGAAGGACGTGGCATTAATATTCAATTGGATTTATACACTAAAAAAGTAATGTATAGCGACGACGCAGGCAATGCCTTTGAATTGTACGATATTTTAGGTGCAGAATAGGTTGATTAACGCGTAACAGTTTAACGACTAACATTTTCTAATAATTTCCCTTTCAAAACCTATTAATCCTTACATTTGTTTAACTCCTTACAGGCGATGACGGCAACGTTGTCGCCTGATTTAATTGGAACACGGATCTAACGGATCAAAAAGATTTTCACAGATTTTTTTATAAATCTGTAAAAATCCGTCCAAGCCTGTTTAATCCGCGTTCCAATTCAACGAGTTCATTTTTTACTTTTATATTAAAAACCATGTCCAAGCCACACCAAAAACATCCGCCGATTAAACGCCCCACTTACGGTGAATTTCACCTGCATGAATACGCCATCATCGGTACGCCTTGCGGCGAAATTCAACATTTAGCGAAAGCGATAACTCGTTCACTATCAAATAATTATCGCGTCGCTTATGTGGATGCGGATCATGCGAGTGCAGATGGAGAAGCAGTTGCGCCGAGCGATACTTTTTTGAATACGGGCGGGCATGCAGAATATACAGACAAAATAAGTTTTCATCGTTTTGATGTCCATCGTCCCATCAATAAATTTCAATTTCGGCAGCAGTTTTATAGTGCAGATGTGGCTTTGGTGAATGGCAACCACTTTCGTGGAAAACGGCAAATTGTCGTCGTAGATCCGCGTAAGGAAAAGTCCTTGGCGAAGAAATTAGATCGACTGACGGATGTGGCGATGATTTTAATGCAAACCGATGCGACGGACTTACCTGATTATTTAAAATCGCATTTACCGAATTACGCAGAGATTCCCACTTTCGCTTTCGCTAAAACGGAAAAAGTAGTTGATTTAATTCAAAAAGACTTACTAAAAAAACGCCCTGTCCTAAAAGGCTTGGTACTGGCAGGCGGCAAAAGTCAACGCATGGGCGAGGACAAAGGTGCATTGAATTATCATGGCAAACCACAACGCGAGTACGCCGCTGATTTATTAAAAAACGTCTGCTCGGAAGTCTATATTTCTACCCGCGCCGAACAGCAAATTGATAGCTCTTACCCTACTCTAAATGATTCGTTTGTTGGACTTGGGCCTTTCGGTGCGATTCTTTCTGCTTTCCGTCAAGATCCGACGGCGGCGTGGTTAGTGGTCGCTTGTGATTTACCACTTTTGGATGAAAAAACGTTACAGGTTTTAGTCAAAAATCGCAATGCTTCGCTCACTGCTACAGCGTTTCACAATTCAGAAACGCGCTTCCCTGAGCCACTGATAACCATTTGGGAACCAAGGAGTTACCCTGAGTTGTTGCAGTTTTTAGCACAAGGTTATGCTTGTCCGCGCAAGGTGTTGATTAATACGGAGATTGAGGAGATTAAATTGGCGGATGAGACAGTTTTAAGGAATGTGAATACGAAGGAAGAGAAAGGGGAAGTGCAGGAGATTTTAGGATCTTAACTGTCTAATTCTCACTCGCCCAGGCTGGATAACGGTAAAAGAACCGTACAATTCGTCTTTGTACTTTTGAATTACAGCAAGTACAATTTCTATTTTTTTATCATTTGGTAATTCATATAGTCGATTCAAAACAATTCCAGAATGAATCATTTTATCCCGATATACCAGTTCTCCAAAATCTTTATCACGAGTAATTAAAATTCGATTTTCGTCATTAGTGTAGCTTAGAACTAAATCATCAGTTATACCAGATTTATTCTCTAAAATATGAATAACATCATAACCCTTTTCTCGTAAAATGGCTACAAGTATCGCCTCTACACCTTCATCGGCAACAAATTTCATATAGCAATTGGATATGTTCTTTCACCGCGCAAAGCATCGGAAGCAAATTGTAAAGCAGCTTTAATATCAAGAGCAGTTATACTCGGATACATTTCTAATAGTTCATCATTGGTTTTTCCTGAGCCTAGATCCTCTAATATTTGCTCAACTGTTATTCGCGTACCTCTCACCACTGGCTTACCAAACATAATCTTTGGATTGATTGAAATACGATTCATGTAATCTTTCATAGAATATTCATTTTTCTAATTAAACAGTTCGAACTAAAGAATTAGTTCAGTACATAAATATAAATGTATTTTCATTGCAATTCAACTCTTTTACATAAACAACTCCGACGCAATATTATCCGCCAACAATCTCCCCTTATCCGTCAAATAAAAATGATCATCTTCTCGATGTACCGTACCATTATCCAAAAACGGATTGATCATCATCAGAAAGTGCCGTTTGAAGGTAATTCCGTATTCATTGACTTTATCTAAACTTGCGCCCCAAATCGTTCGTAATGAGGTCATTACGTATTCATTGTAGCGTTGCTCGCGGCTGAGGTGTTCTAATTCGCAGGGAACATTCCCTTCTGCGATGGCTTTGATATATTGGGCATTATTAGCGACATTCCACTGGCGACTTGCACCGTTAAAGCTATGCGCGGCGGGCCCTACGCCGAGGTATTTTTCTCCCAACCAATAATTTGAATTATGCAGCGCGTACTTGTCGGGCTTGGCAAAATTGCTAATTTCATAATGGTCGTAACCGTGCTTGCGCATCATTTCTACTAAGATCTCAAATTGGTCGGCAGCTTGCTCTTCATCGACGGGTTTAGCTTTGCCTTTTTTGACAAAATGCTCAAGTGCTGTATCTGGTTCAACCGTCAAACAATAGCAGGAAATATGCGGAATATCATATTCGAAAATGGTTTGTAAATTGGTGCGCCACTGCTCGTGGGTCAATGTTGGAGTGCCGTAAATTAAATCTATCGTCAGATTAGAAAATCCAGCATCTTTTGCGCGTTGAATGCAAGTCGCTGCTTCTGCGGCGTTATGCGCTCGATTCATAAACTTCAAATCTTCATCCGTAAACGACTGAATACCAATACTTAATCGATTAATCGGACTCGCTTGCAAAATCCGCAACTTATCATCCGTCATATCATCGGGATTCGCCTCTAGCGTAATTTCGGCATCATCAGCGACCGTATGAATTTTAAAAATCTGATTAAAAATTCGCTCCAAATCGCGTTCGTCCAATAACGAAGGCGTACCGCCACCCAAATAGATCGACCGTAAAGGCGCGCCGTCCAAAAAATCGCGTTGCAACTCCAGTTCCCGCACAATGCTTTCCACCATCGGTTCTTTGTGCCGCAGCGAAGTAGAAAAATGGAAATTGCAATAGTGACAAGCCTGTTTGCAAAAAGGAATATGTAGATAGATGCCTGACAAATGAATGTGGTTTGAAATGGTTTTAAAGTGGTTCTTAGAATAGTTTAAAAGTAGTACAAATGTGGTGTAACATGGTTTAAAAGTTGTTCCCATCAATACTTAAAGAACCGTCGAATAACTTTCCAACAAAATAGGTAATTTAGCAGCTAATATTAAAATTTCTTAAACGGTTCAACAATTAAACAGTTTAATCGGCTATTTAACCTACACGATTTGTTAAAAATTATATACATATAAGTCGCTTACCAATAACGGATTGCGACTACAAAATACCAGCTACAAACTAAAAACTATTCATGTCTCAACGTCCTGATATTCAAACGATTACTTCCGCTGCTGCGTTTCGAGATTGGTATTGGCTCAAAGCCGAATTAATCGCGCATTGCAAACTACTTGGCATTCCCTATAACGGAAATAAAGCCGAATTGACCGATCGTATTGCAATTGCTATTGAAACGGGCGACTTACGCAAAGTCCCCAAACCAAAGCGACGAAAAGCAATTTCCAAGTTCAATTGGAAAACAGAAAAGTTGACATTGGATACCGTCGTTACGGATAGCTACAAAAATAACGAAAATATGCGGCGCTTTATGCAAACGCATGCCGACCCAAAGTTTAAATTTTATATTGACTTTATGCGCTGGATGAAAGACAACGGTGGAAAAACCTTACGCGAGGCGGTGGAAGCGCACCAAACCTTTATGCTCCGCAAGCAAGATCCAAATTTCAAATCGACCATTCCGCCCTCGAATCAATACAATCGTTATCTGCGCGATTTTTTTAACGCTAATCCTGATTTGACAATTGGTGATGCAAGAAAGTGCTGGTTGTGGACGCGGAATCAGGCAGGTACTAATGTGTATGTGGAGGACTTACCATTTCGTCGTTACTTAAAACAAATCGTCGAACACCGATTAGAATTAGAATCAAAATCGAGTAAGCAATAAAAAACGGAATAATATAATTTTCAAGGTTCAACACTAACATGATACTCATAATTAGTAACTGAAATCCTAAACCCATCGTAGAAAGCAGCGTCATAAACCACTTTGGAAAAGAAGTACTACGAACTGCGTCCTTATCTAAAAAGTATATCGCTTGATCAAATTTAGAATAAAGGGCATAATAAATATTGAAAAAGATATTAACTGTACGCTGCTTTTCTCCTTCCATTGCCTTTGGGGCTGTATTTTCAAAAACTCGACTGGTTTTGTCTCCATTTACATTATTTCTCAAAATTACGTAGTAATAATTATAGAGTGTTCCTTGCAGTTGAAGGCTAATGAAAGCGAGTAGCATTAAGATGAACGAAGTACCTGAAAGGTACCAAAAGGTGAGCAAGAATAAAAAATTCAATATTAAATCAGCAACCGAATCAAAATAGCGCCCGACATAAGAAGGTGTATTTTTTAATCGAGCTAATTCGCCATCAGCAGCATCGAGAATGGATTTCAAAATTAGAAATAATGCGGCTAGAATATTGGCTTTGGAAAGAATAAAAAATATAGCCATTAATCCAGAAATAATAAACCAAACGGTCACTTGAATCGGGGTAACACTAGTGTTTTTCAAAGCATTAGCAATCCACCGCGCCACAAACCTACCATAATCGGATACATCAAGGAATCGATACTGCTTAGGTAATTTTGACATAAAAATTAGTAAAGAATAAATATACGGTTAACAGCAGCAAAGGTATTAAACTTGACAGTACCACCCATTAAATTACAAATAAGTTTAATTATTTACTACACTCCATTTTTACAATTTATCCAGCAAAATAAACACTTGCAACTCTGTTTTCTACAAAAAAGTACCTTCCGACCACTTAGGACGAAATAGAAGTCGGTATTATGATTAATCTACCAGATAAACAGTTTATTTAACAAAAAAATCACTGTTTCATTTTTTAAAAAATCAAGCATGAATAGACTAAATTATTTTGTTACTTATATCAGTCTCTGCTGTTTAATCGTCAGTTGTCAAGAATCTAACACAATAAAATCTGCTTCCATTCCTACCTCTCCCCTTTTCGGCTCCTGGCAAATGGAAGAAATTCACTGGATTACACCCGACACGACCTATTCCATTCCCACTGCTCAACCGGGTATTTTTATGCTTAACGAAGCGAGTTATACCATCATTTGGACCCCGACTCAAGAACCACGCATCCCGTTTGATACCCTTGCCAAACCTACCGCTGCCGAAATGCAGGCAGGTTTCCGTTCAATAGTATTTAATTCGGGAAGTTACGAATTATCCGACTCTACCTTGACGACTACGGCAATGGTAGCAAAAGTCCCAGGTTTCGAAGGTGGCAAACAATTTTATCGCTACCAAATAGAACAAGATCAATTGACTTTACAGATGTTTGATGAGACTTATCCCGATGGCGGCAAGCCCGAATGGTACGGAAAGGTAGAGACGCAATTTAAACTGAAAAGAATAGCCGCTAAGAGAAATAATTGAGCAGACCATAAAGGTTTAAAAATGAATTAAGTTACTTGCTATCTATCTAATACCGTTGATTATCAACGGTATTAGATAGATAGCAAGTAACTTATTTAAAATCAAAAACCGACTCGCCTTATCCCTTCACTTCCAGATTCTTCAAATGCTTATCCAAAAACTGCAAAATCTTACCGTACGCCTCGATTTCGTTTTCTTTTTTCACGAAACCATGCCCTTCGTCTTCAAATAAAACATACTCTACGGGTACGTTATTTTTCTTCATTTCTTCTACCATTTCATCACTTTCTACTTGCAGCACGCGCGGATCTTTTGCGCCTTGTAGTACCATCACTGGATTTACAATTTTATCGGCATGAAAGAGTGGAGAAATATTGTATAAACGCACGGAATCAACGGCGGGATCGCCCATTTCTTCGTAGAGTGCATCTTTGAACGATTCCCACCAAGGCGGAATGCTTTTGAGCGTTCGTAGCCAATTGGTTACGCCAAAAATATTAACGCCCACCGCAAATTCTTCGGGTGTACTCGTCATCGCTGCCATCGTCATAAAACCACCGTAACTACCGCCGATAATGCCAATTTTATTCGCATCAATGTAGTCCTGCTGTGCCAACCAATTTTTCCCTTCCACACAATCCTGCAAGTCAGCTTCGCCGTGATTTTGGTCATCCATTTTATAAAACGTCTTTCCGTAGCCGCTACTGCCTCGGTTATTTACGCCCAAAACGGCATAACCATGATTAACCAAATACTGCACCATGGGGCGGTAATTTTGACGCGTTTGTCCACCAGGTCCACCGTGAACAAGTACCAATGCTGGAACTTTATTCGCAGCAGTCGCTTGTTTAGGCTTATAATAAATCGCAGGAATTACCGTACCGTCAAACGATTTATAACGCACCACTTCTGATTCTACCAAATCGTCAGAATTGATTTCTGCGTTCATGGTATTCGTGAGTCGTTGCACGTCTTTATTTCCAAAATCATAGCGGTATAAATCGCTCGGCGAACGCGAACTACTCACCCGAAACGTCATGGCACTTTCATCGCGACTGATGTCCACACCACTGATATCCGCATTTGGGAAAGCAGGAAAATCTACATTTTTACCCGTTGCCGTTTCCAATACGCTAACACTGGTTTTTCCATCTTCATTAATCCCTGTTACACGATATTTTCCATTATGCGAGAAGTAAGTGTACCAAATATCCCAATCTTTTTCCAATGTCTTTTTCCGTTCGCCACTCGTCAAATTGTATTCGACCAAGTATTTAAATTCGCTACCATCATCCGTCAAATAGTATAATGCCGAACCATCGGGCGCGAAATCCGCTACGCTATGACTTGCGCGATTTTCATTGATTTGTTTGAGTTCTTTTGATTCGGTATCATACAAAAACAGATCTGAATCGTTGGTCGTAATGCTTTTGCTAAAGGCAATATAACGCCCGTCGGGAGAAACACCGTTGAAGTCGTACGCTCCATCGTTTTGATAAATCATTGTAGTCGAATAATCGGCAGTCTGCATTTCGTAAACGTCCATCAGACGTGGATCGCGTTGGCTAAAGCCGTAGTAAAAACTATTGCCATCCGTCGCCCAGCCATAAAAACTGGCGCGCGCTTCTGCGCCGGGAGTTAACTCCTTCGTTGTGCCATCCGCTGCCCGCGCATAGATGTGAAAGATTTCGTTGCCATTATCGTCCATCCGAAACAAAAAACGGTCGTCGGCTGGGAAATAGGAAATCCCCCAATTCGCTGCCGAATCTGATTGGGTCAGGGCAGTCACTGCGCCGCTATCGGCAGACATTTCATAGACGTTATAAACGCCCGATTCGTTGGAGGTAAACATGACTTTGCTGCCGTCAGCAGATATATCAGCGCCACCGAGACTGGTATTGCTCATAAATTGTTCGATGGTGTATTCGGGTACTTCTACTACGGCTGTCGTTTCATCGGTGGAGTTACAGGCGGTTAGTAGTAGCAATAAACCGCTAAGCAGGGTGAAAATTCTGTTGTGCATCGTTTTTTGTTTTGATGAATAAGGATAAAGATAAAGGGAAATTTAAGAATGCGTACATTTTCCTATATTTGACGACCTTTCAATACATAAAATACAACCAACTATGCTTTCCACCAACCGCCTATTATTTCTCTTCTCCAGCATCGCCGCACTCTTCATCTTTTTCAATTGCCAACGCCAAACCACTGCGCCAGCGGAGGAAGGCTACCCACTAAAAACACGCGTCCTCGACCCTGCAAAAGCCGCGGACTTAGCCAGCAAAATTGAAAAAGAAGTCAATCTCACCGTAGATGATGATTTAGAATTAAAGCTATGGGCATCCGACTCGCTCGTTCACGATCCGATTGCGATTAGCATTGGGCCCGATGGACGAATTTTTTATACTTCGGCGACGCGGCAACGGACTTCTGAATTTGATGTGCGTGGACATCGCCATTGGATAACGGCGAGTATTTCGTTTCAGTCCATCGAAGATCGGCGGAAATTTCTGCGGGAAAACTTTGCAGAAGGAACGGATGAAAGCGAACGCGTTTTAAAAGACTTGAATGAAGATGGCGTTTTAGATTGGCGCGATTTGACGGTAGAGAAAGAAGAGGTTTGGTTTGTGATGGACGAATCGGGCGATGGATTGGCGGATAAATCGCAACTATATTTATCAGATTTTAATGAAGAAATCACGGACGTTGCGAATGGTTTAGAATACCACGACGGGCAATTGTACCTCGCCGTTGGTCCCGATATGTGGCGCACTGCGGATACGGATGAGGACGGCATTGCAAACGAGACGGAATCGCTGAGTCGCGGTTATGCGATCCACATTGGTTTTAGCGGTCACGGGATGTCAGGCGCGACGATTGGTCCCGATGGGCGACTGTGGTGGGGCATCGGGGACATCGGAATGAACGTGGTGGATAAGGACGGTAAACGTTGGAAATATCCTAATCGGGGCGTGATTGTGCGGTCGGAATTGGATGGTTCAGGTTTTGAAGTGTTCTGTCATGGCGTGCGCAATACGCACGAATTTGCTTTTGATAAATACGGGAATTTAATTACCGAAGACAACGATGGCGATCATAGCGGCGAGCGCGAACGCTTGGTCTATTTGCTCAATGGATCGGATACGGGTTGGCGCATCAATTGGCAGTTTGGCAAGTACGAAGACGACGCGAATAATAACTACAAAGTGTGGATGGATGAAAAAATGCACGTGCCACATTGGGATGGACAAGCAGCGTATTTTCTGCCTTGTATTCAGAATTATATCAATGGTCCGACGGGTTTTGTTTACAATCCAGGAACGGCATTGAGTCCCGATTGGTACGATCACTTTTTTGTGGCAGAATTTCGCGGAACGGCAGCGCAATCGCCCATTCATGCTTTTACTTTAAAACCAAAAGGCGCGTCTTTTGAGTTGGCTGAAACTAAAAAAATCGTCGAAGGGCTGTTGCCAACGGGTTTAGATTTTGGAACGGATGGCGCGTTGTATTTTGGCGATTGGATTGAAGGTTGGGGCGTAAAAGATGAAGGACGGATTTGGAAAATGGATGTCAAAGAAGGTAAAGGTAGCGACATTCGGCAAGCGACTCAAAAGCTACTGGAATCGGACTTTTCGGCTTTAGCCAATTCTAATCTCGGTGCGCTCTTGGGTCATCAGGATATGCGCGTTCGACAACGGGCGCAATTCACTTTGGCGAAGCGGGGCGAGGAAGGTTTTAATGCGTTACTGGCAGTCGTTAAAAATAGCGATAATCAACTAGCGCGCATTCACGGACTGTGGGGAATCGGGCAATTAGCGCGTTTGGAAAATATGGATTATGCGCAGACGTTTGTACCATTTTTACAAGATGAAGATACAGAAATCGTTACGCAAGCTACCAAAATGATCGGCGACGTTTACTACAGCGGCGCGAATACGGAATTGATGGCTCTATTAGAACGACCTTCTTTGCGTTTGCAATTGCACGCAGCGGAAGCATTGGGTAGAAATGCTGCAACGGGCGCAACCGAGCCTATTTTAAAAGTAATAGAAAAAAATAACGACGAAGACCTGTGGCTGCGTCACGCGGGCATGGTTGCTTTGGGTAGAATTGGTAATGAAAAAGCTCTCGCTGCTGAAGCCAATAACGATTCCGCAGCGCGGCGGATAGCGGCAGTTGTGGCTTTGCGCCACATGTCGAGTCCATCCGTAGCGGTCTTTTTAAAAGATGAAAGCGAATTTATCGCCGCCGAAGCCGCGCGGGCGATCAACGACGACTATTCTATCGAAGCCGCATTACCTGCTTTGGCTAATATTTTAAATGAAACCAGCTTTACTTCCGAGCCATTGATTCGCCGCGCCATCAATGCCAATGACCGTTTGGCGCAAGCCGAACAGGTAGCTAATTTAGTCGCTTACGCTAAAAATACAAACGCACCCACTGCCATGCGCGCAGAAGCATTGGCAGCACTCGCCGTTTGGGAAAAGCCATCCGTTTTTGATCGCGTAGATGGACGTTATCGCGGTGAACGCAGCAACGATCCGCAAGTCGCGGTCGCTGCTTTGCAAGCCGTTTTACCTGAACTACTCGCGGCGTCTGAATCGGACATTGTCGTAGCGGCTGCCACCGCTACGGGTAAGTTGAAAATCAGCGATTTGACTGCTACTTTGATGAATTTATTACAACAAAATTCCGCTACGAAAGTGCGCGAAGCCGCATTGCAATCGCTCTATTTCATGGAATCCGATCAGTTGGATAACGCCTTAGAAATTGCCTTTAACGACCGCGATAAACAGGTGCGTTCCAAAGCATTGGAACTGCTTCCACAATCGACCATTCCAACCGAAAAATCCATCCAATTATTTGAAAAAGTATTGACCGACGGTTCCATTATCGAGCAGCAAACTGCCTACGCCGCACTCGGTGAAATGGACTCGCCCAATGCAATTACGATTCTACATTCCGCACTGGATCAACTCTTGGCAGGTACGCCACAAAAAGAAGTACAACTCGACATCATCTCCGCCGTAGAAGCGCAAGCTGACTCTACGCTACTCACCAAACTCGCTGATTATCAAGCCACTAAACCCGCTGACGATGCACTTGCTCTTTTCCGAGAAGCCTTACACGGTGGTAATGCCGGTAGCGGTCGTGGCATTTTTTATTGGAATTCTACGGCTCAATGTACGCGCTGTCACGCCATCTTTGAGTACGGCGGCAATGCGGGACCAAACCTTATGGGCGTTGCTAATCGCCTCACGGACGAAGAGTTATTAGAATCCGTCGTTCATCCCAGTGCGAAACTAGCGGCGGGTTATGGCGTAGTGATTTTAGAATTGCAAAACGAAGACGTCGTTTCGGGTATCGTATTGGAAGAAACGGAAACTGATATTCGACTTAAAATCGGCAAAGAAGACATTCAAACCGTAAGCAAAGTGGACATCAAAAGTCGCGAAGATTTACCGTCGAGTATGCCGACGATTGAAGGGAAGCTGAGTAAGAAAGAGATTCGTGATTTGGTGGCGTATTTGGGTACATTGGAAGGAGAAGAGAGTTGATAAAATGGTTTGAAAGTTATCATTAAGTATTGCCGAAATTGAATAGTAACTTTCAAACCATTTTACTAATATTCCAATACAAATTTCGACAGGTTCTGCCCCTTTTGCAGATCTAGTTTTTTGCGTAAGCGATAACGTGCAATTTCGACACCACGTAGAGAGATGCCCATCAAATTAGCAATATCTTTCGTATTCAGATTGAGTCGCAGGAAGGCACAAAGCTTTTGCTCGTTGGGCGTCAAGTCGTGAAATTTATTCCGCAGGCGATTTAGAAAATCTCCGTGTACTTGATTAAAATGATGTTCAAACTGATCCCAATCTTCTTGCACACGTAGCGTCGCATCGATTTTTTTAACAATTTTTTCTAATGCGCTCTTCGTCTCTATATTTTTCCCGATTTCTTTTACTTGCTTGAGTTCGTCTTTAATCGTTTCAATAAATTCATTTTTAACAACTAAATTCATCGTAGAAGCCGCCAATAAACTATTCAAATGCAACAACTCGCTCTGGATTTTTTCCTCTTTCAATTGTAATACTTCTTGCTCTTTTCGCTGCTCAATTTCAACCAATTTCTGCTGCTTCTCTGCCAATTCCTGTTTCCGTTTTTCTTCGATTTGATTCGCTTGTTTCTTATACCGACTTCTTTGAAAGCGCAAAACTTGAAACAATAACAAACCAGCAAGAATAAAATAAAAGACCTTAGCGTAATAAGTTTTATAAAAAGGCGGATCGATTGCAAATAACAAGGGCGAACTTGTGATAATACTACCTAACGCATTGCGCGTTTGAACTAAAAACTCATAATTGCCCGTAGGCAAATTCGCATATTCCTTAACCGTCGTATTCGTCCAATTGCTATAATGCTCATCAAACCCCTTTAAAAAATAGCGAAATTGCTGATTACTCACCCCTACAAACTGATAAGATTCTACAGCAAATTGCAGCACCTTGGCATTTTGAGAAACCATTAGTGCAGAAACCGAAGCAGTTTGTGGAGTGAAAGGTTGCTTCGCATACAGTAAACTGTCCTCCGTTACGCTCGTGACATCGGAGACGATAAACGGTTTTTCCAATTGCACCCGCTTCTCTAGTTGAGGTCGATAATGAATAAATCCTTCGTTAGCATTAAACCAAACGCCGTGATTCGCATTCATAGAAACATTCAACAAATCATTATTAAAATAATAACGCATTTGAAACAAAGAAGAAGGAACAAAGACGTAATTATTCGGACTGATTTGTTTAAAAAAGCCAACTAGATTTTCTGCAATAACGTGGATATTCTTTTTATAATCTTGAACTAACAAGTAAACAGGTTGATTACCGATTGTCTCGGCAAATAATTCAGCAGGAATAACTTCGTTAGTCGATTGATTCAATTGATAAACCCCCGCATCCGTTGCTAAATAAAATTCATTATCAATGGTACTAATAATCACTTGCTCATCAATTGGAATATCCGCCGAACCAGAAAGCCTTTCTACCGCAGCTACAGTCAAATCCGTAGATAAAGTCAAGTGGTACAAGCCTTTATAAAACTGACTCACCCAAATTTTTCCTTGCCGATCTTCCTCAAAAAAGCGACTGGACTCGTTAAAACCATCAATTTTACGTACGGGTTGCAAGCGCATGTTCGCATCTAATTTAAAAAGATATAAACCAGAGTAAGTACCTGCTATTGCAAATTCAGGTTTTGCTCGCAACTGTTTTATTTGCCACAGACCTTCGGTTGCTGCTACCTGTTTCGCTTGTCCATTTTCCAATAAAAACAGCCCCATATGATGTCCTGCATATAACTTACCCGCAATTTTTTGCATCCCGTAAGCAGGACCTTCTGTTCCTGCCAAAAACACGCCCTGCAAACTATTCTTGGCTAAAAAATATATACCATTTGAAGTAGTAAAATAAGTTCCCTCTGATTGTTCAAATACATCATAGCCACTGCCCTGAATCCCGATGCCTTGACTCACAAAACGGACAGGCGAATTAATATCAATCAGGGCGATACCGTTTTGAGTTCCTACCCATAAATTACCCGCATAATCTTGAAAAGAACGGAGACAAGCATTAGAAGATAGTCCTTCTCGCGTGGTAATGTTTTCTAAAGACTGATTTTGTAAATTATAGAGAAATAGCCCCGAAGTCTGAGTAGCGACGACCAAACGCGTATCAGAAAGTTGAAAAACGTGATTGACATAGCGTCCTTTTAATGCATTAATCAGATCATCATACTGCTCATAATTACCGAAAGGGGTAGAAAATTCTATTTCACCCGAATTATAAAATAATAGATAGCCTTCAGCTTGCGATATAATCCCCGTAATGACTCGCTGATTCGGGTTTTTTAAATAGGTAGGTATTATTTCTAATCCGCGAATTTCAAATAAATCACCTTGTTCACTCTGGGTAAATAATTTTCCATTCGTATAAAAAGATTTACTAAAGCCACCTGCTCTACTAATAACTGAAATAGAGGTTCCATCGAATACATAAATGCCTTGAAAAGTACAAAAATAGGCATAGTCATCAAGTAGAAATACATCCCAAACCTCATCAAAATCTGCTGCATCTTTAGGTATTTTATCTAGTAATGAAATAAACTCCCATTTCTCAGTAAAATAACCAAATTCACCTTGCGAACCAATGTACAATCGATCCGTTCTATCATCAAAGGCTAAAGAGCGAATTTTTTTTCCCGTCTTGTACGCATGTACTTCCCAATCGTTTCCATTATAAGAAAGTACGCCTAAGTTATTCGCGACAAAAAGCGACATGTTGCGATTCTGCGCAAAGTCAATATTCTGAATTCCCGCTTTATAAGTCGCTGGGGAGAAGTTTTGCACAGGGTACTTTCCATAAGATGCAAGTAACTGATAAAACCCAATTACAACAAACGTCAGTAAAGTTGCAATTCGTCTGCTGATGTAGTATTTATTAACCATGTATAATTTTGTATCGGGCAAATATAACTAATTATCAATGGTTTATGTGTTATAAAATAAATTTTTGATGTAGTATTATATATGATGATGAAATAATTGTTGAGGTATATCTACATACATTAGTGCCAATTATATCTTAATTTTGGTTTGTTAATCAAAAGATAGAATAAAAGATTCACTCATTTAGTATGAAATATGGCTTAATCAGGATTAAATCATTAAAACAAAGTTCAAGATGAAAGTACTTTTCCTTAACCTAGCTCTCCTATTCTTCACCACATCCCTTTTTTCTCAAGGTCAGCAAGTTACGGTCGTCAATAATAGCGATGGTAATAAGCTAACTGTAGATGGTAAAGATTTCATGGTTAATGGTATGAATTGGGATTATTTCCCAATTGGTACCAACTTCAATTACAGCCTCTGGAGTCAACCCGATGACATTATCAAATCAGCATTAGATTCCGAAATGTCGCTGCTCAAAAACATGGGCGTAAATACCATTCGGGTTTACACTGGTATTCAACCCAAATGGATCACTTACATTTATGAAAAGTATGGCATTCACACCATGCTGAACCACTCTTTCGGTCGCTACGGTCTCACCTTAAATGGCGCTTGGGTAGCAGTAACCGATTACCGAAACCCTGAAACCCAGCAATTATTACTATCCGAAGTAACTGAAATGGCAAGAACCTATCAGAACACGCCAGGTTTATTGTTTTTCCTATTAGGAAACGAAAATAACTACGGACTTTTCTGGGCGGGAGCCGAAACGGAGGATTTTCCTGATGATGATAAAGAAAAAGCATTTATCGGAGAATCACGCGGAAGACCGATGTATAAACTTATGAATGACGCCGCGCTCAAAATGAAAGCGGTCAATCCTGCTAATCCCGTCGCGATTTGTAATGGAGATGTATTATTCATCGACATTATCGCCGAAGAATGTAAAGACGTAGATATTTATGGTACAAATACTTACCGTGGTGTTTCTTTCGGTGATATGTTTGAAGTAGTTCGAGAGAAACTTAATAAGCCAGTTGTATTTACGGAATTTGGGGCAGATGCTTTTAATGCTATTGAAAATGCGGAAGACCAATTTTCGCAAGCATTCTACATGGTTGGTAACTGGAAAGAAATCTATCAAAACGCAGCAGGTTTAGGTAAAGCGGATAACTCCATTGGTGGTTTTACTTTTCAATTTAGTGACGGCTGGTGGAAATATGGACAAACCAAAAACTTAGAAGTACATGATAATAACGCCTCTTGGAGCAATGGTGGTTACTTCCGTGACCACGTGGAAGGCGAAAACAACATGAACGAGGAATGGTTTGGTATTGCTGCTAAAGGAGAAACGAATGCCCGTGGCTTGTATCAATTGTATCCACGCGCTGCTTACTACGCACTCAAGGAGGCACACCAATTAAATCCTTACACAGATGGTGTGACAAGCGAATCCGTTGAAAATTACTTCTCGAACATCCAACTGATGGATGCCGTCATAAAAGCAAGAGGGGATAAAGCAGCGCTGATTGGCGAAAAAGCTAAAAAGTTGCGCCTCAGTCAATTACAAGCCAATTTGACCACCTACAATACCGGCGGTAGTTTAATCGAAACGCCTGTAGCTGCCGATCCAACGGCACAAAACTACCCAGACGAACTTGGTTTCGACCACATGCAGTCTTACTTCATTGGCGTAGAAGCTAAACCGAGCGAAAGTGTACGTGCCAACGTATCTTTCAACGTGTTAGGCAACGTCGCAGAGAATCCGATTGATGAAATTTTCTATGAAAATCGCGGTCAAGTTAGAACCGTAAATACCGACCAAGGCGGCTTGGCACTGGGCGACCGTAATCGAATTGCCGTTTACAATGCCGACTTTGCTTGGAATCACAAATACTTTGACCTCAAAGGCTTTTACCGAACAGGTCATTACCACTGGGGCTACGAAGGCGACTTTTTTGGATTATATCCAGAAGCGAATTATGGACCCAACATTGATATTTATAATGGTAATGCGCCTTTCGGTTTTGAGATTAATGGAAAAAAAGAACTGAAAGACTTTAAAGTTGCTTTTGGTCCAGAACTTTGGTGGGGAGCGAACCCTGCGGTTTTAGTCAAATATTCTAAAAAAATCGGACACCTAGATGTAACGGGTATTTTCCACGAAGACATTGATAATGCGCCACAAACGGTTAGTTCTTTTGCGATTCCACAACCACGTACTCGCCGCGCGACTTTACACTTAAAACGCGATTATGGTAAGTTGAAATTAGAAGCAGGTGGTATTTGGGGTGGTCAGCCACTCGTGGGACGTACGTTCCAAGTACCAATGCAAGATGAAGGCGTAGATAAGATTTTCCAAGATGAAATTCAGATGAAGGATACTTGGGGTGGAAAAGCAAAAATGATGTTCTCTTCTGGTCCAATCAACTGGTACGCACAAGGTGCGGCGATGGGTTTAGTGGCTTTTGGTGGAGCAGATTATACGCGTACGTTTACGGGCTGGCGTTTGAAAGATAGCGGTAGTGGTAATCAATACAACTTCTTGACAGGTTTCACTTATCTAATGGGTGATTTCCAGATTGCACCTAACTTTCTCTGGCAAAAACCAGTTGTTGACCCAATTCCAATCAATGCTGCTGCGCCTGGTCGCCCGCGTAATATTTTGGACGATCCTTTCTCCGTTCGCTCTAATCGTGAAACCATCGCGGGTGAACTTTTACTGACTTACGATCCTACTCCTGGGACGTGGATGTACGAATGGGACAACGATATGATGGAAGATGCACCACTAGCAGCTAGTGTTGGTTTTGTCTATCGCCACCACCCGACTATCCAAGATGCTGCGGTGGGTATTTTAGGTGATGGTCGTACCATTTTTGCCTTCCCTGGTTCCGCTCCAGCGCAAGATTTATGGGAAGTAAATGCCCGTATTGTTTCTAAAATGACGCCTGAATTTGGCTTTATCGCCAATATGTACGGTGGAAATGCGCAAGCACGTGGTAGTGATCCAAGATTACTGCACCGTTTTGGTGCGGATTTGCGGATGATTAAAAAATCGGTAAAACTAGCGATGAATGTAAAAGTAGATGATTGGGGACCTTTTGATTACCACCGCGATTTTAACTTAACTTACCCATTACAGTTAATGGCTGATCTATCGACTTCCGTCGGAAATGCAACTTGGTTTGATTTGCCTAATACGCGTTTAGGTATGCGCTACACTTGGCGGGCACTCGACGAGTTTTCTCCGCGCTATTGTCCAACGACAACCATTGATGCCATAGGCGATGTGGTTTGCGATCCAGAAGCTATCGGATTTGATTTGGGACAAGAATGGGAGATTAGAACGTATTTGCAGATTTCTATTAAATAGATAGGAAGAGTTTTGGGTAATGGGTGCTTTATTTTGAGTACCCGCGTGATTTGTACAGACGTTTTATAAAACGTCTCTACGCTGCCCATAGAAAAAATCAAAGTTTGACCTAATAAAACATTAGCATAAATAATTTCTAGCATGAAAAATATAAATTATAAATATTCGCCAATCATTCTTTTTGCAGCCCTTTTGCTGCTACTCACCCCCAGTTGTCGCCGCGACGATATTAACGAATTAGAACCCGCTACATTCCCAACTACTGCCGAAATCTTCATTGACGGATTTAGTGGTGGATTAAACTATGCCGCTTTTGGAGGTTCAGACGTAACGGCTTTTGATGTAGATACAGAAGTAAAATACGCGGGTGAATCTTCGATGAAATTTGCCATTCCCGATGCGGGTAGCCCGACGGGTTCTTATGCGGGTGGTATTTTTTCTACGGAAGTAGGTAGAGATCTATCGGGTTATGATGCGCTTACGTTTTGGGCACGTGGTTCGCAGGCAGCTACCATTGATGAAATCGGATTTGGTAATTCCTCCGCTGGAGAAACGTATAAAGTAGCCGTTAATGGGTTGGCGATTAACACCAATTGGAAAAAATACATTATTCCAATTCCCGATCCCTCTAAATTAACCCAAGAACGCGGAATGCTATTCTATGCCGAATCTCCCGAAAATGAAAAAGGTTATACCTTTTGGTTAGATGAAGTAAAATTTGAAACAATAGGTAGAATTGCGCACCCAAAACCTGCAATTTTAGAAGGACAAGATCAAGAGATCGCAGCAGAAACGGGCGATGAATTACCGATTGGTGGCACATTTTCTACGTTTAATTTACCAACTGGCGTTGATATGCGGGTAGAAGTTGCGCCTGCCTATTTTAACTATACGAGTTCTGCGCCAGAAGTAGCAGCAGTAAGTGCAGGCGGCGTTGTTTCCGTAATGACCAAAGGGGAAACAATTATCACGGCGGCTTTAGGCGATGTGGCAGCGGAAGGTTCTTTCAAAGTCGTTTCTTCGGGTGATCCTGTACGACCTTTAGCACCAGCTCCTACCCCAACCGTTCCAGCGGATAAAGTCATCTCCATGTTTAGTAATGCTTACGAAGATGTGGCGATCGATACGTGGAATACGCGCTGGGAGTTTTCTACTGCGGAAGATATTGATTTACAAATCGAAGGCGATGATGTAAAACGTTATAGCCAACTCAATTTTGTCGGCATTGAATTTACCTCCCAAAAAATCAATGCTTCCAACATGACGCATTACCACATTGACATGTGGACGCCTAATCCAACGGATTTACCAGCATCATTTAAAGTTGCGCTGATTGATTTTGGTCCAGATGGCAACTTTGGTGGAGGTGATGATTCTTCCCACGAAATTTCAGTTACCAGCCCAACTTTAGTGAGCAATAATTGGGTCAGTATTGATGTGCCGTTGACAGATTTCTCAGGTTTAACCCGACGGGCAAATCTAGCGCAGATGGTATTTTCAGGTGATTTACCGACTGCTTTTGTGGATAATATTTATTTCTATGATGATGGAACTGGCGGCGGTGGCGGCGGCGGCGGTGGAGAAACCGAACCGACCTCAGCAGCTCCCATGCCTACGCAAGACGCAGCAAATGTTATTTCCATCTTTAGCGATTCATATGATAATGTAGAAGGAACAGATTTCTTTCCTGATTGGGGACAAGCAACGGTAGTATCGCAAGAAGAAATCATGGGTAATAATACTTTAGTATATAGCGGTTTAAACTACCAAGGGACGCAGTTTGCCAGTAGTATAAACGTGTCGGAAATGACGCATTTCCACCTAGACTATTGGACGGCTAATTCGTCACAACTCAATGCATTTTTGATTAGTAATGGCGGAATCGAAACGCCCTCCGCTTTATCCGTTCCGACCAGTGGCTGGTCAAGTGTAGATATTCCGTTAGAAGATTTCTCTCCCGTTGATTTAGCGGATTTGATTCAATTCAAATTTGATGGAAATGGAGATATTTATCTCGACAATATGTACTTCTACAAAGACGATGGTTCTGGTGGAGGAGGCGGTGGTGACGGAACAACACCAACTGTAGCAGCACCGATGCCAACGCAAGCTGCTGGTGACGTCATTTCTATTTTTAGTGATGCTTACACTAATTTAGAAGGCACAGATTTCTTCCCTGATTGGGGGCAAGCAACCGTAGTAACTCAAGAAGCAATTGCTGGTAATAATACCCTAGTTTACAGCGGTTTAAATTATCAAGGAACGCAATTGGCTAATAGCTTAGATGCCTCTAGTATGACGCATTTACACCTTGATGTTTGGACGGCAAATTCGACTGCGCTCAATGCTTTCATCATTAGTGGTGGACCAGTGGAGACAGCTTACGCATTATCTGTCCCGACCAACGGTTGGCTGAGTGTAGATATTCCTTTAGGTGATTTCGCTCCTGTTGATTTAGCTGATATTATCCAATTTAAGTTTGATGGAGACGGTGATATTTACTTAGACAACATCTACTTCTACGCTGGCGACGGCGGTGGAGGTGGCGATCCGACTGAACCAACAGCAGCAGCACCAACACCAGACCGCGATGCAGGTAGTGTACTTTCTATTTTTAGTGATGCTTATGATAACGTAGAAGGCACAGATTTCTTCCCTGATTGGGGACAAGCAACTGTGGTCAGTCAAGTAGCTGTAGCAGGAAATAATACGTTATTATACAGTGGTTTAAATTATCAAGGAACGCAGTTTGCGAATGCACAAGATGTATCAGGCATGACACATTTACACTTGGATGTTTGGTCAGCGAATTCGACTGCGCTTAATGCCTTCATCATTAGTACCGGCCCTACGGAAACGGCTTATGCACTCCCTGTTCCGACCACAGGTTGGTTAAGTATAGATATTCCTTTAAGTGAATTTTCTCCTGTTGATTTAGCGGATGTGATCCAGTTTAAATTTGATGGTGATGGGGATATTTACTTAGACAACATGTATTTCTACAGTGAATAAGAATTCAACGAGTAATGTGCTCAAAACACGTATCGGATACCTCGGAGGTATCCGATACGTAACTCCACTTTAAAACAACAATATATACAACATGAAAAATATAAATTCCTTATCTATCTCCACCCTCCTACTCTTCGCTTTGGTATTCACCTTTACTCAATGTACCGAAGGAGTGGAAATCGAAGAGAAAAACTATAACCTCGTTTGGTCAGATGATTTTGAAGGGCCTGCAGGTCAATTACCCGATGATACCAAATGGGCATTTGACATTGGAACAGGTTGGGGAAATAATCAG
>JBGCES010000903.1:0-5368 GCA_045106545.1 Saprospiraceae bacterium | reverse complement strand
CGAGCGGAGTAGAACCCGTATTTTCTACCACAAATCGATAATTAACGGGTTGCCCAACAGTGTAAACGCCCGTTAAACCATCCGTCGCATCCGCTTCGATGTAAGTGCCCGATCCTGCTTGGGTTTCTACTAATTTTTTCAAACTAATTGCAGGCGCGACCCACGCTCCAGTTGCACTATCTTGATCATCCTCCGCTGCAATGCCATTCCCTGGAACAGAATCCGCATCATCAACGTTAGGGTGTGACATCACTTCTAAAGTATTGGTGATCGATTGTTCGGTATCCGAATATGCGAGATAAGTAATCTCATAAGCGTCATTGGGGCCCAATACTGGAATATTTATATTACCCGTCAAGGTATCAAAAGTTACCCCATTTTCCAGACCTGAGGTGACATGCCCAATAGTTATACTACCAGGGACGATCGTTAAACCAGCCGTTTTAAAATCATCATTTACGACCACATTTTTAGCTGTTCCTGCGGGCAAGGTATAAACGCCATTTTCAGTTACATTTCCATCGTGATCAATCAATAAAGTGTACTCAATCGCACTGCCGACAAACGTAGAAGTCTTATCTACTGACTTCGTCACATTCACATCAATCAGTGGGATGGCTAAGCCTACTTTTGGTGGTTCGGCGGGTAAAATAGCGGAATTATCATCCATTCTATCGCCCGCAAAGGCAAACGTATTCCATGCGACTTCGTTTTGTAAAACACCACTGGGATAAGTCACCGCATACTCAATAGCTAATCCTTCTCCTGGAATAAACTCTTGCAGTTCGCCCGTTGGAAAAGTAAAGCGGAGGGCTTTTACATTCGTGATTGGACTAGGTAGCGTGGTTGTCCAATCGTTGGTGCAGCCAGTTGGAAATGGTGTAGAACCAGTAGTCAATTCATCTCGACAAGGAGTAGTTGAAGTAGAATATTCGACCACTGTACCCGTCGGTAAAGTGGACATATCAATGCCATCAAAAACCACATCGAACTGACTTCCTCTAGCTGTACCTACTTGTGTTTCCGTCAGCCCAACATCTCCGATATGCGGTAGAATGTCATAGACTACGAAGTTTTCTAAACCGATTCCACCCGTGTTTTTTATATTAATTTGAAAATCTGCCGAGCCACCGCTATCTGTAATCCCTGCTATGGCTGGAAAGGGTTCAAATTCGGTAGCCGTAATCGCATCTCCTTTCACTGCTTTATAGGATTGGATATCGACAATTGTATTTGGAGGAGTTATCGTTCTGGTAGCTGCGCAGAAACCGTCGCCCGTAGTTAGACCGTCACCATCCAAATCATTGGGATCGTCGCTGGAAGCTGCCCTTGGTGTAAGATATACTGCAGGCTGGCATAGCAGGTTAGAAACAGAAACTGGATCGGTCGGAAATACTTCCATTGAGTTGACCGCAGAAAAATTTAAAGGACTTTGATTCAAATAAAAGGAATATCGAAATTCTTCTAAGCCTGCCCAACCACTCGCTAAGGGCGGTTCCAGAAAAGTCGCCCGAACCAACTGACGCCCCGTTCCATTATAATCATCAATTATTTCTACCTCGACGTAACTACGCACGGAAACATTATCTAATTCTGAATAAGAAGAACTATTGGTATCGCCAGTATTTGATTTCCAAGACCAACTACCTGTACCCAGTTTCATATATTGCTCTACTTCCGATTTAAAGGTATAACCAAACGGTAATAAATCCGTGATGATGAGCGAGTCCGTAGATTTAAAGTCATCACCCGCTGAGTATGCGGTTAAGGTAACCAAGCCATTTGTTTCGTTTACCGACTTTGATGCTCTCAGAATGGGGGTTCGATCTAAAATAGACACAGAAGCAGAAATACGTTTCAAAGAGTCCTCAACCGAGCCATTGTCTGCGTAGAGAAAGGCATGATTGAGCAGTTCATAACCGCCCACCATCGGATAGCTAGGTGTGTCTTCAGCTACTTCTCCTGCTATTTTCATGGTAGCAGCATTTTTGTTATTTTCGGATGTCACCCTAATGAAAACACCAATACTTTCTGAATCCCAAATTAACTTGGCAATCCCAATTCCTGATGGAATTTGATTTAGCACTTCCGCCCACGAAATTTCATATTCCAGTGTGATCGAACCCGTTGCTTTATGGGGCACTTGAATCGTACCGCTAGAACCATCCGTACCGACGTATTCCAGCGGTATCGTAGGATAAGCTGCCTCAAAAGCAGCGTTGTCTGCAATCGTCACGTAACGATTATCCATTTTGAGATAAATAAAATCCGTTGGTTGATAAGCTGGATTTGCACAGGCAGGAGAGCTGGGATCTTGCGATGTGTATTGACTAGCATTACTAGGCGTATAATCTAAACAAGGAAATGGGTCTATAACTTTCCAATAATAAGGAGTCGTACTAGCAGCAGCGGTACGCACGATGATTTCATATTCTGTTCCTTCTCCTTCGAAGGTTTTATCTTGTACACCAGCAAATGGAGTAGTTGCGCCTTTTACGATATTACCCGTTGAGTTGGGTGAACCAAAACCATGCTGCAACGTGTAGGTATCAAACATGCGGTTGGCAGGTATCACCGCTGCACCGAAAGGATAACCTTCAAAGGTGACGATATTTTCAACTTGGGTGACGGGCGGCATAGCAGCTCCTCCAAAAATCGTCGAAGGGAAAGTTACTTCTACCCAATAATCTGATGCGCCTTCATAATCACAATTTTCATTGCTAATAAAGTCCGTATCACTCCAAGTTACGGTATTCGCTCCCACATTGTACGTTCCTGACGAGTTATTATATACCACATCGTCGGGTAATTCATCAATCAAAGTCCAATTGGCTAAATATAAATGCCCTGGAGCGCCCGGAGAATAGGAAGGATCGCAAGGATAAAGATAATAGCGGATCGGTACATCCAATAAAGCATCTGCACCAGGCCCATATTGTAAATATTTTACCACCCCTAGATTAGACGTTGCCGACCAAGCCCCTGAAGCGATATCCGATACATCTGCCGTATTGTCGCTGGTTACGGTCGCATCTATATCAAACGTCTCGCCGTCAGGCGTAATATGATTAGGTGATTTTGCTAAAATGTCAAATTCAAATGAAGTACCTGCAAAAACGACATCCTGCAAATCGACTACCCATTCATCATTAATAGCGTCATAAAAAAAGTCTTCAATAGCAGGGTGGGAAGTAGGCAATTCAAAATAAGTCGGAGATTGTGCAGGAAAGCGCACTTGAGCATTATATGAGGCGTTTTCATCTATCGCAGAGCATTGCAACTGCATTCGAAATATCATTTGCGTACCACTGGGTTGCGGACTAGGATCAATGCGATTGACATTGATTTGCCAAGCTGCTGCTAAGATTCTAGATCCTTCTTCCGAGGCAAAAATAGGGCTATCATCTGCTGACACCTCAACAGTATTCAAAGCCAACAAGTCTGTTGAATAGTGACAATTATTTGCAGGTAATACTTGTGTGTCGAAGGCTAATTTTATTATTAAAAAAACTAAAACCCAATACCTGAGAAACAAAATCGGTATAGAATAAGTATTGATCAGCGGCTGATAAACGTTGTGACTGGCTTTCATATATTTTATATAAAATTGAAAACGTAATGCAAATAATATGCGGTAAAGAAAATGCTCGCCATTTATAATAAACAGTTAACCAAAAGACCATTCAAAAAACACTAATGCATTCATTATCAATGTTTTGCATCAACAATCGTTAGGTTAATTATTTATAACTAATTACAATAGAAAATAGGGAAAAATTAGGTAGGGTTGTCAAAAGGATGATTATTGACTAAGGAGTGTTAATTGTTAAAAGTATAAGATTACGTTTATAGCCGATATTAACTGTCAATAATATTTATGATTAAGATTATATCTGAAAAAATGATACCAGTAGTAAGGAGCTACTGTTAATTTCTAGCATTTAAAGTGACTAGATGTGACATGGCTAAATTTGTCATTTCTGCAAATGGATGAGTAGTTGCTTAGTGGAGAAAAATACGTTTCTAAATTTATTTATGTGATAACTTTCGGTATTCGTTGACCTTTGACTAGACAAGTTTAGTAACTTTATTATGTGAATCAACAATTTATTTTTAAGCCCCTACTAATTAGTTCGCCTAATTTCAATAGTCACTGGCAAACAAACTTGAGCAGGACAAATTGAACAACTCGGCTGCGCTGTTGTCATTATATCTTTCGAGCAGTTACTATTATCCAAATCTTGTATCGTTAAAGTATATACACTACTATTGTCTGCCGAAAATCGTTGATTCATCGCAGCATTTGCCCATTCCAAATTGACAGAATTTCCATAAGTAATGCCACTCGCTAATAGTTCTGCGCCATTGTAAACCGCATATTGATTAGCTGCGCCTGGATTCGTACTAGTAGC
Source organism: Saprospiraceae bacterium (assembly GCA_045106545.1). GTDB lineage: Bacteria > Bacteroidota > Bacteroidia > Chitinophagales > Saprospiraceae > JBGCES01. The sequence goes on along the minus strand of JBGCES010000903.1, from coordinate 956 downwards.
AGTAAAAGTGATCGAGAAGTAATCATCTGCATCTAGACCTCCTGTACTATTGTCTTCGCAATTTTGAGTTGCTGCGGTAATTTGAATGGGATCTTCTACGGTTATTGTCAAGCAATTACTTGTAGCCTGACAAGACACAGAACCATTTGTATTAGTTACGATTACACGATAATAAGTCGTTGCATTAAGTACATCTACGTCGTAAATTTCTGAAGTAGCGCCGCTGATATTGCTAAAGCCCGTCGTACAGTCGGTGGTGCTCCGCTGCCATTGGTACGTTAAAGTTCCATTGCCCGTTGCGGGTGTATCAATCGTAAAAGCAAGCGGATCTTCTCCCAAACAAATCGTCTGATCTCCAGCAACTACATTAGGCGTTATATTACACGGCACGACTACGATGCTTGCGCTATCCGTTGCCGTTACAGATTCAGTAACGCTATTTATCGTATTTGTCCCTGTGACGGTAGCTATATTCACATAAGGATCATTTGATGCTGCAAATCCATAACTCCAAGTACAATCAATTGTTTCAGTTTCTCCAATTAACAAAAATCCAATCGTTTGGTCACATTCAAATCCCGTTAGATTATCTGCAAGGGTTACATTACCAAGCGAGGTCGAACCTGTATTTTCAATAATAAACCGATAATTGACGGGTTGTCCTACCGAGTATGTTCCCATCAAACCATCTGTCGCATCCGCCTCGATGTAAGTACCAGATCCAGATTCAGTTTCTACTAATTTTCTTAAACTGATGGAAGGTGCAACCCACGAAGCCGTTGCACTATCCGTATCATCTTCGGATGCAATGCCGTTGCCAGGAACAGAATCCGTGTCATCCACTCCAGGATGTGACATCACTTCTAATGTATTCGTGATTGACTGTTCGGTATCTGAATAAGCCAGATAAGTAATCTCGTATGCGTCATTAGGACCGAGTACGGGAACATTAATAT
>JBGCES010000902.1:0-2597 GCA_045106545.1 Saprospiraceae bacterium | reverse complement strand
AAAGCTTGGTTTCCAGAAGGTATAGATAGTCCTCGTCTAGCACTGGTGGAAGTCAAGGCTATTTCTGCGGTATATTGGGATAGTTCGAGTAGTAAAATTGTGCAGCTATTCAATATGGGTAGAGCAATTTTAACTGGACAGCGACACAGTAAGGTTTCTAGTTCTGAACATGCTACTGTAGAATTATAATATACTGTAAAATAGAAAAAAAGAGCGATATGGATTGACTATTCCGTGTCGCTCTTTTTTGATAAAAGTAGCCCTGTTCCACCGAATGGCAGCACAGGACTCGTAAAGCACACCTATTGATGAAAAAAAGTGAGATCAGGCTTATTAAGCGTTGAATACCTAATATTGAACCGATCTGACTTTCTTCTTAATTGGCATCAATAACATCACCGCTGCCTGTAATGTCAATATCTAGCCGTGGATTTCCTCTAAAAAAGACATCGCCACTACCTGTAATGCGCACATCTAGCCGATCTGCTACCAACACTTCTGCGTCGCCGCTTCCGCGAATGACGATGTCCGTATCTTCAGTTGCTAAATCAAAAGCCTCCAAATCGCCTGAGCCATTGATTTCGTGCTCGGCATCTTCGGCAATTCCTTCTAGCCTAATCTCACCCGAACCCGTGATACGCGTAGTTAAATCCTCCACATCTAACGCGACATCAATATCACCTGAGCCCGTTATCCTCAAATCCAAATCGTCCGCCACAATCACATCCGTACTAAAAATTAAACCAGAACCAGAGATCCTTAATTGCTCGTAGAATGGCAACGTGATAAAGATTTTTAAACCTTCATAATCGCGAACACAATCATCAAACTCAATCTCCCAGCGACCATTATCTACATCTAAATCAAGTTCATTAATAATATTTCTTTCGCCTTCTACTACTACGATTTGTTCTGGCCCTTGCGAAATACATACATCTGCTGGGATGTCTAAATCGATAGAAGAAAAATCGGATAAAAATAGTTCTCGTTCGACGATTGGTCCTTCGCCACGTTCGCAACCAAAGAAGTCATCATTGTCAATAATACAACTAGAATAAGTCAGGGTGAAACCAAATAATAACAGAAAAAAAGTTTTAGTATTCATAATAATATAGTTTTAAAAGCCTGTCCCGTAGCAAAACGGGGTTGTTAGAGGGGGTTAGAAAGTTGTTAGATGATTGATTATTTTGAATGTTTTACTGCAAAATACCACCTAGCCGCAGGTTACCAACCTGCGCCACTTCTACCATTTCCACCATTTGCGGTGATTGTGTTCATGTTTGCGATTGCGACCAAACCAACCAAATTTTAAAGCGACGCGTCCACCTACACCATCAAAGGCATCAGAGGCATAGTTGCTATTATTGATACCATTTACTTGTCGATAAGAAACGGAACCAGCAATGCGCATAAATCGGAATACATTTACTTCCAAACCTACTTCGGGTGTCACGACAAAAACGCTATCGAATTCATCTTGGTCATCCCAATCGTCCCAATCATCTACATCAATTCCAACGCCACCCCAACCCGTACGAACAGAGGCAAAAGGGTGAATGACGTAGTGTTGAAAAGGCGTGAATCCAAACCATAAACCGCCGTGTGCTAGTTCAATTGTTTCGATATCATCATTATAAATCAGTTCGTCGAAATTAGCTCCTGCCGAACCATAACCACCAATGAAGAAGTCGCTTAGCACTATTCCGAATCCACCGCCACCAAACGAATTAACATCATTGACAGGCTGGTTGAATTCCATGGAAGTACTAAAAAATAAGCCGACACGACCTGTGGAGTTGACGAGGGTATTATCGCGTTGAGCAGATAGTTGAAGGGTTAAACCCAATAGCATTACGAAGCAGATTATCTTTTGCATGATCGTGATGTTTTTTTAGTGAAGACATAGCACCGTCAGGTTCAAGCGTAGCCATTTGACTCGTTGAATAATCGCTATGTACGAAGTTTAAGTTTCAGATAATTAATTAGCAGTGATTGGATATTTACTTACTGCCGTTGTTACATACTAATGATGTAGAAAAAGAAGTGCCCCCCCTATGCGAGTATAAATTTTTTTTCAAAAAAATTAAAAACGAATTCCTGCGCTCCATCCCCACCATAACTGAGTGGTACGTTGGGTATTTAAATCAGTGGTTTCATAAAAAGGAGCATGAGCTAAGGTCGAACCTCCTGTCATGTTTTCGAGATCGTATAGGTCAGAAAACATGGCATTGAACTGCGGACCAGCGAAGAGGCTAGTGCGTTTTCCTACACGAAAATCGAGGGTCAATTTAGCTTGGGTGAGTAGATTTAAATCGTTCAACCAAGCTTCTCCTTCATTGATGTGCATAGCGGTCAGTTCAATATTGGTCTGCCAGCGACTTTGCCCAAAAGGAATCGTTGAGCCAATTCCATAACCTAAGCCCCAGGCATCAATCGGATCGGAGCCAATTGGACGGTTAAAAGGATTATTACTCGTTACCCCAGTTGTTAAGATATTGTAGAAATAACGGGTGCCAAGTTTTAGTGCAATACTGGCTTGTAAGCCACTCGGTTGGTACGCTAATTCAACGCGGTTATATCCTTTTTTAACAATATTC
>JBGCES010000901.1:0-5035 GCA_045106545.1 Saprospiraceae bacterium | reverse complement strand
ACAATCGCTTAATTTGAAATTGGTAGATTGCCAATTGAAAATACCTGCTGAGAAACCATCGTTATTGTTGTTGTTGATAAACAGACAATTGGAGATGCTAATATTATCAGAGAAGAGTGGATAAACGACGCCGCGATTGGTCGTGTTATCATCAAAAACACAATTGCGCACTTGCACATTTGATAAAGTATTCATCATCACACCCGCACTCTGGCTAGTCGCCGTATTTTTGGTAAACGTACAGTTTTCCACTACAGAATTACTCGCGCCAAAGATCAAATAAACGCCTGCTCCTGAAAAAGCAAAATTATTGGTAAACGTACAATTACTAACATTTACTGTACTCAAAGCGAGAACTCCTGCTCCCGATCGATTGCGTAATAAACTGTTATTGGTTCCTGCTGACTGTCCTCCGCTAAATGTGATGCCATCCACCACTACAGGCGTCGTCAAAAGGCTATCCACGTACAAGATATGAAAGGAGTTATCGGTGCGATTAGTACTGACGTCATCTGGCAGGTCATCGCCTGCAATGTCTCCACTCAAAGTAGTGACGTTCGCCGCAATATCGCGATCTTCGATAGCGCTTTCTGTTCCAGCAAAACCGCCGTACAAATTAAGCGGTCGCGTAATCGTGTAAACCGCTAACGAATCTCGTCCTACCGCTGCGGTAGAGTAAATTCCGGTTGCGACCCAAACCTCGGTAGCGGTTTCATCGTCGAGTGCTGCTTGTAATTCAGTGTAGGCGTTTTCCCAAGAAGTACCATCACCGCTGCCTGAAGCGGTTGCGCTTACATAGGCGGTCTGTGCAGATAGACCGAAAGAGAAAATGAAAGATAGTGATAGGGCAAGTAGTGTAATTCTTTTCATAAAAAATTGAAAGGTTGGTGATTAATTATTTTACTATTAAATGTAATGGCAATGATAATTAAATATTTCGCCTTCGCTGAACGTAACACCGCCTTTAATTTAAATTGTACCTAATTTGACAAATTAAATTTCATTAAACAAGCAATATTAAAACACATTTTAGTGCAAAAAAAAATCGGATGGCGTTTGTACAACACCAACCGATTACTATTCTATATTTTCTAATTTATTAATATTTCACTACGCGCTCCGTCCATGTTTGTCCCTCAGTGTTCAAAGTAACGTAATAAACGCCAGCAGAGAACTGACTTAAATCTACGGTCAATTGTTGTTCGCCTGTGTTCAATGTTCCCTTACTTTGTTGCAATACTTGTCCGATTGAACTGACGATATTTAATTGATAATCAATACTTTGTGTGGTGCTAATTTGTAACTGTGCAAAATCTGCCGTAGGATTAGGTGCAACTTCAATCGCTTGCAAAATCGTGGCTGTTTCATTTGTATTGACTGACAAGGCAGCAGGATTGGAATCACCGTGAAAGCTACCTAAGCCAAGATTTAATACCACGGCAAAGGTGCTTTCACAACCATCGACGGTGGTTATTTTTAACGTAACCGTAATTTCACCCGCTGCATCTTCGTAGGTATGAAAAACTTCCTGCGTATTAGAGAAAGTCGTCCCGTCACCCATGTCCCATTCCCAGCTTTCAATGCCGCCAATAGACATATCAATGGCTAGAATATTATTGCCATCCAATACGGGGAAAAATAAGGCTTGGCAATCGCTATTATTAATCAAATCTTCGTTAGTCCATACGAGTACGGCAAAGGTGCTTTCACAACCACTCGCTGTAATAATCGTTAAGGTGACTAAATAAACACCTTCTTCATCATAGGTATAATTTGGTTCCGCTTCGCTACTAAAATCGCCATTCCCAAAGTCCCATGTCCAACTCACAATCGTCGTATCTGTCTCAGATAAATCAAAAAAGTTAATCGCATTTCCTTCTGCTACGCCAAACCAAAACATCGCCTGACATTCGGGTGTATCTATGCCATCATTTCCATCCGAACCATCACAGGAATCGAAATACCAATATCCTGCACAAAATGCCTCACAGCTATTTGGAAATTCTACGGTTTCGCCCGTTTCAATTTCTACGCACACTGGTTGACCGTCGTCTTCACAATGGCAATCTGTTTCGCACTCGCCAAAGTCGGTATAACCAGCACATTCTGCTTCGCAAACGCTATTGAAAAAGAACGTTTCACCACTATCTGGATCAGTTGCACAAACAGGTTCGTAATAATTATAACAAACGCAGTAACCCACTTCAATAAAATATTGAATCCGACTCGTACAGCCTTCGTCGGTAGTCACATCCAAACGCACTAAATATTCGCCGCCTTCTGCGTAGGTATGGGTCGGACTCGCTTCGGTACTTGTATTGCCATCGCCAAAGTCCCACAACCAACTCACTAACGTTCCACTACCATGATTAGCGGCTGTAAATTCTACGACGATATTCGTACTGTCATTATTTTGGGGCGTGATTTGAAAACCAGTCCAACATTCATTATTCCAGCCACCGACCCAATAATCGTAAGAAACCGTACTTGAACAACCGTCACTGGTCGTTATCGTCAAACCAATGCGTGCAATGCCCGAAAAATCAAACGTTTTGGTAGGGTTCTGTTCGTTGCTCGTTGTCCCATCTTGGAAAGTCCATTCCCAACCAATGACTTCGCCTGTCGCCTCAGAGCGATCCATGAAGGTATAAATTTGCTGTAATCCATCTTCTGTTTCGTCGATCACTTGAATCTGGAAACTGGCTAAACAGCGCGGGCCTTCGGTATCGTTTACCTCAACATGAACGTAATTGTAAGTTGTATTAGAACAGGTATCCTCTCCGAGGAGCATTTGCGATTCGTAAGTTACTTCATACTGTCCTGATTCGGTATAAGTGTGCATTGGATTCGCTTCCGTGCTGGTATTTACAACACAGAAACGCCAAAAGTGGCTGATGGCAGGTAAGAAATTTTCGCTATAAAATTGAATTTGTTCTGGAAATAACTGCCCTTGTTCGTAATAAATATAAGCGTAACATTCATCCCAATAATAACCATCACCAACATAAACATGGTAGCTGGTTTCAGAAGTACAACTATCGGCAGTCGTGATTTGGTAATTGACTACGTATTCACCGTCAGCAGGAAAAGTATGGGTAGGATTTGATTCCGTACTCGTAGTTCCATCACCAAAATCCCAATTAACCGCAGTAATTTCGGTTGCCCAAGACTGATCGGTGAAAACGAGGGTTAATGGATCTTCATAATCAAATTGATAATTGAAACTGGCAAAACAATCACCTAAATCACAGTGCGAAAATTCTAGTTCCGTAACGCCTTCTCCAGAAAATTCTAGCTCCTGAAATTGGTTCTCTCCCGTACACCAGTCAATCGTAAAAATCGAGATAGTTACGGGCGTAGTAATGTCATCACTCACATTAATAGTAGTAGTGAAAAAACCCGTCGAATCAGCAATAATAAAGGTATCTAAAGCAATATCTTCAGACGTCAGCCAGACGAATTGTTCAAATTCAAATCCGAAAATTTCGTTGTCGGTAAATTGCCCTTGAATGGTATGCTCGTAGGCAAAAAGAGAAGAAAAACTGCAAAAGGAAAGCAGTAGTAGTAAAAGTCGAGTTTTCATAGACAATAAGATTTTAGTCGTGGAAAAAGATAAGAATATACTTAATTATTTCGGCGCAGCTAAGGGGCGATGAATTAATAAAATGAGTAGATAAAGGAAGTTAGTGTGGTTTCTAACCAAGCCTGCTCTGATGCTTGTCTCGGAGGCGATAAAAACGTAGCATAACGGGTTACGCCTAGTTTTTACCAACGCAGTTAGAAGCCACCAGAACGAGTTTAAGTGTTTAACTTCTCTCCTAGCTTGCTCCGCAACATTGCGGAGACCAAAGGGAATTATTAATTACTTCGTCGTTCCTTAATTACTAAATAGGGAAGATAACCCTACAATGTAAATGGTTGGGTTTGGTTTTGAAAAAAGTATGAAATTAGGCAAGTAGTCAGTCAACTGACAAAAGCGTACCGAAACGGTGAAGCGTTAAATAGCCTACACATCTATTCATTCGCTATCTTTCAATACCATCAATATTTGGATCATTACCGCAATAGAAACGATTAATGTAGCTAACATAAATGAAGTAGGTGTAGCGTAGATACCACAAAACAAAATAGTCAATAATAAGGTAATAAAAATGAAAACAGACTTGGTGTGTAGGTGCATAATACAGAAGTTCATATCGTGAGTAGATGGTATGCTTTTAACTCCAAAAAATATAAATGGTTGTCAAAATAAATGATACAATCATCAATTCAACATTTCATACTTTTACTGTTGCCTTCTTATAATTTCATTCACTTCGATAAATGCAATGGAAAAGACAATTATCCAAGTAGCAATTAGGTATTTGCTACTTCATGACAAATGTGATTTAAAGTGCTGATTATTAGTTGTTTATGGTGGTATTATTTTGTTAAATGTAGAAAAAATATCATTCCGAATTCATGAATTCATCTTCCTTGATAAATTAGTGGACTAACTTTTCTGTGACGAGAATCATTACGTAAATGAATACTAAAAACAATAACCGTTTTCAATTTCAAATCCCCCCTTCGAATTGTCAAGGTCCATTACAGTATTCACATTAATACTTTGAGCAAACTAACGATGCATCTCTCAATAACGCTCTAACTTTCAGTTTAACGGATTAAAAAACTTTAACTCTAATTATTAAAATCTTAAATATGAGACTTTTGGAATATCTACCATCCAAAGGCAGCCCGACTGTTGCCTCCACTCAACGCCAATTTTGGCTCTTTTTATTACTCTTCGTGAGTTCCTTTCCTGTTTCCGTTTCGGCGCAAGTAGTGATTAACGAAGTACTACCGGGCGGAACGGTAGAATTACTTAACACTGGCTCAACCACAGTTGATGTTAGTAGTTACTGGTTATGCGACTTTCCTGCTTATCAGCGAATTAGCAATTCTGATTTGGACTGTGGTAATATGATGCTCGCGCCGGGTGAGATACTTACAGTTAACAATTTCAATACGATTGATAATGATGATGGCGAAATGG
>JBGCES010000900.1:0-3773 GCA_045106545.1 Saprospiraceae bacterium | reverse complement strand
CGCCAAAACGCCAGCGAATCGTAGGTCCCAAAATGGTATTAGGCAAATGTGTACTATCCGCATGATTATAGGCAAAGGAAATAATGGGCTGATTGAGCATATCACCATTGGGATTAAAATTGTGCTTTACTTCGTCGATTCGTAAACGAATAGTATCTTTTGCACCAGCGTCCTCCCCATCGACTTGTGGGTTGAGTAATGGAGGAATTGGTAATGGGTTTACAAAAGTTTGCGCATTCATACCCAAGGTGAAACAGCAAAATAATAGTGAGAATACATAAGCAGATAGACTTTGGTTTAGTTTCATAAGAGTTAAATTAGTAAGTATGTGATAGGTGCTATTTAAAAAAATTAAATCCTTTCGTAGTTCTTATAAGTGCTTCAGACCTTGTTTGAATTTAGCCTTAGGGTTTGCTCAAATCCGCGTAAAGTGTGCCAAAAATTCTTTTTTCCTACTTTTAGCCACACTCAATCGCTCTCCATTTATCATCTCTACGATATTATCATCCATTTGTGAAATTCGATTGATATGATCGATGTTTACTATAGTGGATTGATGAATACGAAAGAATATTTCTTGGTCTAAATAGCGTGATGCTTCTTTAATGGACTTAGAAACCGAAATTTTTCTATCTCCAAAATGAATATTTGTATAAGCACCATCGGCTGATAAATAAAGAATTTGCTCTTGCAGCAGGGGGTAGTAGAAATTACCACTTTTAAATAACAACTTACCACTAGACATCTGATTATATTTTATTGTAAGTATTTAAACTACCTAACTATCTAGACTTATGACAATAGATTAGCAAGTAGAACAATGTTCAGTTAGTACGAATTCATGATGTTACAGTACCAATGGTTCAAGTACTCTAATGCTTAGCAATGAGCAATGTCATTACTGGATATTAGAGAAAGTGTTAAACCTTTACAAAAAATTGTAGGAGCGTATTTAGAAAGTATTAACTAAAAAGTTTCAATTGGTATTGGTGTAGCTAATACTGAATAAAAAGAGATGAATTGGTTTTGGTTCTTTATTCTTAGTAAATCTTATGGTGTTAAACTTTTTTTATTCTTTGAATAATGATGTACAGCAATAGTACGATTTTTTTTAAAAAATATTAAGCCCATTTTTATAATCGGTGGTATTTTATCAATAAAACGCTATTTTTTATTGATAATCCATGGTATTATGCTAGATTGTTTTGAAGGAATTATAAAATTCTTTTTTACGGGTTGTCGAAATAGGCAATTGTTTTCCATTACTCATTTCTACCGTATTGTCATCAATTTTGGAAAAACGGGTGATGTGATTAATATTGATAACCGTTGAATGATGAATTCTGCAAAACGTTTTAGCATCTAATTTAGGTGTAATTGTCTTTAGACTTTTGCTGACTGAAATTTTCTGACTTTTAAGCTGTATAATGGTATAAGCACCATCAGCTACTAAATAAATAATATCTTCCGTCTTGACGGGATAATAGTATGTGCCATTTTTAAGTAGCAAACGGCAGGAGTTGGTACTAACTTGCATGTGAGGTAGTGTTTGATGGATTAACCAAAGCATCAGTAGTCAGATTTTAAAAAGTAGTATTGTGCAATTGAGTAGTATATCTCACAACAGTGCGTAAGAATAAGGTAACCAATCGCTTATATCATGAAGCTGATTACTCCGAGATTGAAAAATGCAAGTATGAGGAATAGAGTAGGATATGTAATTTACCTTTTAGATGACCTTTTCTATAACCAAAATACTTAATGTATGATAAAGTTAATGACTTAATGCAAAAAAATCAAACATTAATAGCACATTAAGCGATTTTTTATAAGACTTTTCGGTGAACGGTCATTTTCAGCAGGTGAATGGTCAATCTAGGATTATTTTTATCGATTATCTGATTTTTTCTAACGATTATCAAAGAATTGTGCTTTGTTATCAAAATACTCTTTTTTCTGCCCAAAAAATAAATTTTCCTTTTGCAACTCAATAGAACTAGTCAATTTACTAAATGGTACTTACATATGTCACCATCATTGCAATAAATAAATAAAAACCGCATATTTTATAACTCGCATATTTTATTTTTATTTATAAAATATCCTATTTTTGCACTACTTCCAATTTTATACTCGTATCACACACCATTTTATACCTATTAGAAGATTCTATTGACCCATCTTTCCTACTAATTGATAGTGTAATAATTTAACTTCTCAAAGATTCAGAACCAATGGTTGTCCACGATAGCTGTAGCTAGTTTTGCTTAGCTCATAACGTGAACGCCTTTATTTCAATCATTTCATTTCAATAGCTAATTTTATGTCTAAGATCCAGTTTGTTATGAACTATATTTGGGTAGTTGCTCTAAGCCTTCTTTTTTCTACCCACGCTTTTGCTCAACCCACCATCGATGGGATTTTTGACGGGGCAGCTACTTGGGGAAGTCCCATTACTACGGCTGATGCCATTGATGGGTGGGCGGATGCTAGCGCCAAAAATATTTATTTTGCACAAGACGATTTTTACATCTATCTCGGTGCGGAGGTTAAAGCATCTACGTGGATGAATTGGGTTTTCATTCTAAATACTGGAACAGGTGGTGGCGCAACTGATACCTGGTCACGTAGTATTGATTACAATCATACAGATGCACCCAATTATGTATTGCGTGGTCATTTTAATGATTATGCACAGTTTCACTCTTGGAACGGCACCAGTTGGGATGGAGTAGGTACAGATGCTAGTACCGATGATTTTGGTGAAAATATCAGTACTGATTTACAAGACGGTTGGGTCGAAGTACGCTATTTGAAAAGTAATTTAAATGGCGCAACAGCTGTCGAGGTTCAATTTTACATCACTGGAGATAATAATGACCACGGCTCTTTTGATGCCGCCCCTGATGATAATAACGCTGTAAGTTGGAACGAGTCCAGTAACCGTACTTCGCTCAGCAATTATTCTAGCAGCCAAAGTATCGGAGCTGGTAGTAGTATCGTGACCGCCACACCTGCATTACCTAGTGATAATCAACAGGTTGTTATTGATTTTGATGCAAGTAGCACGGCGCTGGCAGGGGCTTCGAAGGTATATTTACATTCGGGTGTTTCCACTAATTCGACCGACCCATTAGCATTTTCGGAGGTAGTCGGTAATTGGGGACAAGACGATGGAATAGGCGAAATGACCGATATGGGGGACGATAATTGGCAAATTACCATGACCTCTCTACGGAATTTTTATGGTGTAGCAGTAGAGGACGATATTTTTGGGATCAATTATTTGTTTCGTTCAGCAGATGGTACGATGATAGAAGATGCGAGTGGATCTAATTATCATACCGTAGTCGATCCTGGTAACTTTTTTACCCTTGATTCACCCAGTGAAGATCCATTTTTAGTAGAAATAAATACTACCTTTTCTGTGGAAACTACGGCTTCTGCCATAGCGGATTGGACCTTAGAAGAAGTAGATGCTAATGGCAACAATCCAACTTCCGTTACGACTCAAATGGCAGTAAATGCCTTTAGTTATAATATGTCGCAAGGAAATACAAATCTAACCTACTATAAATTGACCGCAGATTTTGGTGGAACGATCAAAAGCAAATTATTCTCCGTGAAAGCATTCAGCGCGGTTACAGAAATGGCGCGTCCAGTAGGCATGCAACCCGGTATCAATTATCACGAAAACGATGCGACCAAAGCGACCTTAATTCTCCACGTGCCTACTTATACTCAATATAAAAAAGGCGATGGGACAGTTAGTG
>JBGCES010000090.1:0-6374 GCA_045106545.1 Saprospiraceae bacterium | reverse complement strand
TGGAAGATATAGGTGACAAATTTGGCTTGACCCGCGAACGCGTTCGTCAAATTAAAGACAAAGCCATCAATAAATTACGTTCCGCCAATCGCAGTAAATTATTGAAAAATTACCTTGGCGCGTAAGTAAGTTGGTAGTATTAGGTTGGTCGTTTGTAGTTGCAGAGCGTCCGTAGTGAGTGACTTAGACTACATTAAGTTTTAAATAGACATATCAATACTAAGTATTACTGAAATAATTCCTTTTCAATATTAAAAAAGCATCTCGTTATCGCTAACGGGATGCTTTTTTTGTTGGTTGAACCAAACCGTAAGCGTAATTTTGCGTCATATTCAAATGATAGCCTAACCACCATTTTTTCTAACCACACTGAGATTAATCTAGTGACGATACAAAGTTTGCTATCAACCGTCAACCTTCGACCGTCCACCATTTTTTAATTTCTACCAAATTATAAATCAATTATGCAAGCAGACGTTTTTTCAAAAAAACAAGCTGATAATACCCTTGCCAATTGGCGCGAACAAGAGAAGAAAGCCTTAGAATTGCTAAATATCGTTGGTAATTTACGCTTTGATCGCTCCATCGAACTTGTCCTTTTTCGCCACGATATTTATGATTCGCGCCCTAGCGAACTATTGAACAATCATCGCCTCGCTACTAATTACATCGACCATCCTATAGAGATTGACGCAAGTCTTGCCGTAGCGCGCGCCATTGCGGATATGGGAGATATGGCACCTGCCAAAATCGATCTCGGTAAACTTACTGTAGAGTGGATGAACAAATACGATGATTACAGTACCGTAGAGGATTTTATTGACGATAAATTGGCAGATTTTGAATATACGGATGCGGATGAATTAAGTCCCAAAGATGTAATCTTATATGGCTTTGGGCGTATTGGTCGCTTGGCAGCACGTCGATTAATTGGACAAACGGGACGTGGTGAGCAATTGCGTTTACGCGCTATCGTTTTGCGTTCTAAAATGAAAGATCGTGCAGCGGAAATGGAAAAACGGGCTAGTTTACTGCGTTCAGATTCCATGCATGGCGACTTTCATGGCTCAGTAGTCGTCAGTGATGATTTGCAGAGTTTGATTATCAATGGCAATGAAGTACAAGTGATTTTCTCAGGTAGTCCCAGTGAAATAGATTATACAAAATACGGAATTAAAGATGCGCTAGTGATTGATAATACGGGCGTTTGGCGCGACCGCGAAGCCTTGAGTACGCACTTGCGTCCAGGCGTAGCACAAGTCATGTTGACTGCTCCTGGTAAAGGAATCCCCAATGTCGTTTATGGTGTAAATCATGAAGAATTAGATCTCAGTGAGCAAGTATTATGCGCCGCTTCCTGTACGACGAATGCCATCGTCCCCATCCTCAAAGTAGTCGAAGACAACTACGGCATCGAACGCGGTCACATCGAAACCATTCATTCTTATACCAGCGACCAAAACCTATTAGATAATTTTCATAAAAAACCACGTCGAGGACGTGCCGCTGCCGTGAACATGGTATTAACGACGACTGGCGCAGCAAAAGCAGTAGCGAACGTGATGCCCAATTTGGCTGGCAAACTGACGGGTAACGCCGTACGCGTCCCTACCCCTAATGTTTCTTTAGCGATCATTAGCTTGACGCTAAAAAATAAAACCAGCGTCGCGGAATTAAATAGTCATCTACAAGATGCCGCTTTTGAAGGCGATTTAGTTGAGCAAATTCACTATTCGAATTCTACCGAATTTAGTAGTACTAATGCACTAGGCATGACGACAACTTCTGTCTTGGATGCGCCTTCCACCATTGTAGCGGAGGATGGTAAAAACGTGACGCTGTACGCCTGGTATGATAACGAGTATGGTTATACTTGTCAGGTAGTACGCTTGGCGAAGCATGTGGCGAAGGTGCGGCGGAGGGTTTATTTTTAAGAATGAAATAATTTATAGGGTTCGTATTTTTTCTAAATTTGCCGAATCTTATAAAATTCGCAAAGGGATGATTGTACTAAAATCATCCCTTTACTCTTTTCCTGATTTTCCCAAAAAATCCATATTTTTGCGCCCGATTATTGGAAGATGAATTGTCCCCAGTCCAACATCCAATATCCCCAATCCAAATTCATTCATTACACATTAATAAAAATGGGAAGAGCATTTGAATACCGCAAAGCGCGGAAAATGAAGCGGTGGGATGCCATGGCAAAAACCTTTAGCCGCATTGGAAAAGATATTGTGATTGCGATCAAAGAAGGTGGCGGTATTTCTGATCCCGAAATCAACTCGCGTTTGCGGGCAGTTATCCAGAATGCACGGGCGGCAAATATGCCGTTGGATAACGTGAATCGAGCGATCAAGAAAGCAGCAGATAAAGATACGAGTGATTATAAAGAAGCGATTTTTGAAGGCTATGCGCCACATGGTATCGCTATTTTAGTTGAAACGGCAACCGATAATAATAATCGGACAGTGGCGAATGTACGGGCGCATTTTAATAAGTGCAATGGTAGTTTAGGTACGTCGGGTTCGGTTTCTTTTATGTTTGATCATACGTGTAATTTCAAAATACCTAAAGGAGAACTCGATCCAGAAGAATTAGAATTTGAACTTATCGATCACGGCGCGGAAGAAGTTTTTGTAGATGATGAAGATGATACGATTATGATTTACGGTACATTTGAAAGCTTTGGTGCGTTGCAGAGTGTACTGGAAAAAGATATGGGCATTGAAATCACCTCCTCTGGTTTTGAGCGCATTCCACAGGTAACAAAGAAACTGACACCTGAGCAAGAAGCGGATGTGAATAAATTACTCGAACGGATTGAAGAAGATGACGACGTGCAGAATGTCTTTCATAATATGGAAAGTGCGGGGTAGTTGGAAGTTTTTAGTTTGTAGTTGGTAGTCGCACTGTTGACTTGGACGGGGCAGCCATTTTTCTGTGAAGGGGAAATGGCTGTTTTTTATTTGGTTTAGATAGGAGATGTTTTCAAAATACCTCCTATCTTCATCGTTTATTTAAACAGGAAAAATCCTAATATGAAATTTTACCTATCTCTCGCTGTTCTACTTTGCACTATGTTTAACTATTCGTGTTCTTCGTCAGAAAATACTGACAATCAAGCTGATAAAAAAATGGAAACAAAAGTTGAAGCTACCTATTCCCACTTCTACGTTGGCACTTACACCCGTAAAGAAGGGCACGTAGATGGCGTCGCCGAAGGTGTTTATTGCTATAAAATGAATGACCAAACGGGCGTAATCAGCCACGTTTCTACGGTAACGGGTTTAATAAATCCTTCTTTTGTCGCTTTGCATCCGAATAAAAAATGGCTGTATGCCGCGCAAGAACACGGTGGCGCAGGTGATTTTCCTACGGGAACAGTCAGCTCGATTTTAATTGATCCAGCGACGCATGCTATGACGTTACAGAATACCGTTTCCGCAGAGGGAGGCGCACCCTGTTATGTGAGTATTAGCGCCGATGGGCAATACGTTTTGGTGGCAAATTACGTCGGCGGAAATATTGCTGCACTGCCAATTCAAGCTGATGGAACGTTAGGCGAGGCAACTGATATGGTTAAACACGCTGGTGAAAATCCACATGCGCATTACGTCAATACGGAACGGGACGGAAATATTTACGTAGCTGATTTGGGCATTAGTCAAACCTTGCGTTATGAATTGGTAGATGGAAAATTTAACTTAAAAGATAAATATCAAGCAGCGGATGGCGCAGGAACGCGGCATTTAGCATTTCATCCAAAACTGGATCGTGTCTATGCGCTGAATGAATGGAATGGAACGGTGGATGTATTAAATACTGCCGATTTAAGTGCGCTGCAAACTATTTCTACAACCAAAGATGGCTCGACGGATAAAGCGGGTAGCGGTGCGATTCGTGTGCATCCAAATGGTCAATTTCTCTACGCTTCTAACCGCTTTGAGCGTAATAATATCGCTATTTATAAAATCGATCAAGTTGATGGAAAGATAACCCTCATCGGACATCAAGACGTTTTTGGTAGAACACCGCGTGATTTTATCATCGATCCACAAGGTAAATTTTTATTGGTGGCGAATCAAGATTCGCGGGATGTGGTGACGTTTAAAATAAAAACAGATGGGACGTTGGAGAAAGTGCAGAAGACGGAAGTGGCGAGTCCGGTTTGTATCGTTTTTGAATAAAAGTTAATGACCAGCTCACTCCAAGTGAGCTGGTCACTAATCTCATTTAAACACTTCCATTACCGTCCGAAAACTCCCTGCACAATCCTTGAATCGCTCTTGCCCATCACGTTCCAATTCGAGCAGGTGTTGATGTTGATATTCATTAAATGTCGCTACATCTTTGAAAAAATACTGCACCGCAAAAGTTTCATCATTCGGATCGTCCAAACCTAGCAAGCGACAGATTTTATAATCGGCGAGTAAGCCTGTTTGGGTAACAGCAGGTAGATGCGTTTCGCGTAGCCATTTAAGCCATTCTTCGGCGCGGTTGCGATCAATTTTGGTGGTGATGTTGTAAAGGAGCATGAAAATGATGGTGTAATTGTGAGGATTGTTAAATTGTAAAGTCAACCTACAAAAGTACTTTTTGTTGTCTAGTAAATTTTATTAATCAATCCTCATTCTAATATGGTAAAGATTTTAACTAAAAAAACTACCTCAAATTGCTCCTAGAAATCTTCTTCTACTACTGATGTTTGCTTATGCCGTCGGCGTATATAGCTATTTTTCTACCAACCTTTGCACTATTTTTCTTTATCGGCTTGCAAGTAATTGATACTTTAGGCTAATCATTGAGTATATCTGCGTTTTTAAACTAATTTTTTTCGTCAGAAAAAATCCTCCGCGCGCTCAAAACTACGCCTCGGTACACGTCAAAAGAGAAAAATCTCCGCGCCCTCCGCGAACTTCGCGTTTTATCCAATGAGGTAACGCGATTTTTCTAGTTACCTGACAGACAAGAATGTCTATCCTCCATTACACCTTCCAAAACCGCAACAACAACGTCTCAACCAATAAAAACAACAAAGCCGCAATCAAGCACCATTTCCATAAAATAATCCCCCGACTGCGTTCCGCGATTTGCGTTCCGAAATTAGCGGAAGCCGTTTCACTAATCACACTCATGGCGGGCGTAGCGCGTTCCGTCAAATCATCTTCGTTGAAATATTCTAAATCGGATTCTTTACGGTCAAAATTGAAAGCGTATTTATCCAAAACTTCATCTTCGTTTAAAAACAAATCGTAATAACCCGCTTCGCTAATTTGATTGTTGACACCCAAATAAACTTTTGAACCAACAATCCGCTGCTCAGGAATAAATTCGCCGCCCGTACCGCGTATTTTATAAACGGTTTCCGTACCCGCGCCACTGATTTTATTGTCGGCAATAATCACTTCGTCGCGACCAATCGTATAAGCAATCGCATCTTCTTTCGCTGCCGAAATCGCCATTTTGTACAGCATTGGAATAAAAATCTCACCATTGCGGACTAAATTATTCACGTCCGTATCCAACGCCGCTGCCGACAAATATAAATTCCCTTGCCCCGTTTGATACTTCGCTAAAAAGGTGCTGCCATCGCGATAAGTCAGTAGTTGTTCTTCGCTGCGATTACCGAAATTAGAAAGACGGAAATTGGCTTGCGTCGTTGGTAAACGCAAGTTGGAATTGCTATTTTCAAATACATCTTTAAAGACAAATTCTTCGGTATTGATGCGTCCGACTTGGCGTTCTTGCTGCTCGTAGGCTTGCAATTCGTTGGCAGGAAACGCATTGAGGAAACTCTTGTAGGCGCCCAAATTCGCATTCGCTGCAGGGAATACCAATAAGTTACCGCCATTCTCCACGTATTGTTTTAACTCAAAACCTAAACCCGATGAAACGGCTGCCAATTCGTTGGTAATAATCATTTCATAATTCGCAAAACTAGAGTAATCCAAATTACGACTTTGCTGATTATCTACTTTGAAGTTGGTCAGTCCAAGTAGAGCAGATTTTAAAAAGCGATTTTCTTGTGATTCGTTGATAATCAACACATTAGTTTCCTGCGCGACATTAAACGAGAAGTAATGTTTATCATCAAATTGAACGGGGAAATCCGTGATTTCTAACATCGCCTCGTGAAAACCAGTGCGTAAAACCGTAATATTTACCGTATCGGTTACCGAAGCATTCGCAGGAATACTCAATGTTCCGACGGGCTTAACTTGTCCTTCGTGACGCAGCGATAAACGGATATTTTCTACATCTTCGCTGCTGTAATTTTTTACTTTAACAATCAGCGGATTCGTCTGATTCAACATCTGTACGGGCGCATCAAACCAAGCAGAATCAATACTAATATTGCGTTCCTGTACCGA